>JASFBJ010000075.1 GCA_030149585.1 Desulfobacterales bacterium
TTTGAATTTAAAAAAATACTCTCAATACCAAACAAAAAATACCCCCGGACGTTGGTCCCCTATCTTACTGGCCAAGAAATGCAAATCCTCCTCTCCCAACCTGATACGTCAACGACTGATGGATTCCGGAATGCCATACTTCTATCTGTTCTCTACGATACTGGTTCCAGGGTGCAGGAGTTGACAAACATTAGAGTAAAGGATGTGCGTTTATCCTCTCCCGCTGTCATAAGACTGCACGGTAAGGGCCGCAAAATTCGACAAGTACCGCTCATGGGCAAAACATCTGAGGCCCTCAGTTTATATCTTAAAATGAAAAAATATCATTTTGGAATTTCCAAGGGTGATAACTACCTGTTTGTAAACCAGAAGAAGCAGCAACTGTCACGATGGGGTATTTCTTATATCTTGAATAAATATGTTGAAAAGGCAAAAGATGACGTTGATTTCAATATTGATTTTCCCGTGACACCCCATGTACTTCGTCATTCCAAAGCCATGCATTTGCTTCAATCCGGTGTTAATCTGATCTACATCCGTGATTTTTTAGGACATGTTGACTGCTCCACAACGGAAGTCTATGCCAGAGCCGATAGTGAAATGAAACGAAAAGCGATTGAGAAAGCCTATGTAAATCTGGTGCCAGAGACTGTTCCGAAGTGGAAAGAAGATGGTAATTTGATGAAATGGCTGAACTCATTGTGTAATTAGTAGAAATTATAATGGGGAGTGCATTAAGATGAATCAACCGGAAACAGCAGGATTGTCAAGCCACACTCCCCATTATATCTGACTCCACATAATGTCTTTTATGGGGAGCTCCCCCATAAGCGCCACTCCTTTGCCACCCACCTGCTTCAGGCGGGGTATGATATCCGGACGGTGCAGGACCTGCTTGGTCATAAGGATGTCAGCACCACCATGATTTATACGCATGTGTTAAAGCGCGGTCCGGGAGGTGTGAAGAGCCCGGCGGAGTTTTTGAAAGAATAGGATAGAGCCGAAGGAAAGAAATAAAGGTCATAAAGGGGGCAAATCGTTGTTTGACTTATCTTGTGATGAGCGACAGTTTTAATTCCCGCCCGACGACAATAGCATGGGAACCGCGTGAAGCCGGTATGCATTCCCACGCTGGAGCGCGGGAACGAGAGACGTAGGGGCAAACCCCTGTGGTTGATTCAACGGGGTTATTATTTTTGAAATATGTAACTAAAAAAAACTGAAAAACGGTCTTGACATGGGGTCCACTATAAGCTTCTTTTGGGGGATTAAATGAATCAAAAAAATCAGATGAATTTTTAATTTTATTTTGAAATAAGATAAGCGAAATTAAATGGGGGAATTAAATTCTCACAACATAATTAAACTCGCAACATAACGTCCCCTATGCCCGTATTAGGAACAAAACTTGTGAAACTAATTATCTGAAAGCCTGTAGAGCCTTGTTAATTGCTGATAAACAGCAGCCTCTTCTTTTCTGCCTCGCTTTAAGCAGCCGCCTGCATAGACAGAGCATTTTTGGTTTAATATTTCAGATGCAGCCTGATACTGGGCACTGGTCAAACAACCGGTTTCAAGTATTTTCCGTAAAGCTATAATACGGTATTTATCAAGTCCTGGTTTAGCTGAAAGCTGATCCATATGGCCACCACGTTTGATAATCAGTGCCTTTGGAATTAGATGAATCGGATATCGGCAGCTGATTCTAAGCCATAAATCATAATCTTCGCAGGCCGGCAAAGTTTCATCAAAACAACCAACTTCCTCTATCAAACTCTTTTTAATCATCACAGCGGACGGACTGACCAGACATCTTGGTAAAGTTTTCTCAAAAATCATTCCTGAATATTTTTTATGATATTTTTTGGGATTTACTCTTTTTCCATTTCGAATCCAGATTTCTTGTGTCTGGCATATCAGAGATTCAGGGTCTTGCTTAAAAAAATTAACCTGGGTTGTTATTTTATTTTGCAGCCAAATATCATCTGAGTCCAAAAATGCAAGATAATCACCCCTGGCTTTATCAATCCCATAATTTCTGGCAGCGCTGACACCTTTGTTATCCTGCTGTAAAATTCTGATTCGTGATTTATACTCAGCTAAAATGTTTTGGGTATCATCTGTTGAACCGTCATCAACCACTATCAGTTCAAAATCAGGATAATTTTGAGTTAAGACCGAATCAATGGCCTCTTTTATAATCCACCCCCGATTATAGGTGGGAATAATTACACTGATCAGCAAAGGAGGATGCAAAATATTTATTATCCTGAAAGAATCAATAAAAAAACCCGGATGAGGTTTCACCCGGGTTTTATATAAAAATTATTAAAATATCTATAATTGGGGCCTGGGTAACATTTTTGCCTGCTCGGCGATCTCAGGCACCTTATGCTCCCATTCAATAGCCATTAAATGAACACCTGCAACCCCTTTCATCTGTTTGAACTCTTCAATCTGTTCGCATGCTATTTTAATACCTTCAGCAGCTATCTTGCCTTTTCCAGCGCCTCTTAAGCGATTAATAATCTCATCAGGCACATCCATGCCAGGCACGTTATTTTTCATATAGCGGGCCATACCAACGCTTTTCATGGGAGTAACACCGGCTAAAATATAAACCTTTTCAGTTAAGCCCATATCATTGGCCTGGCTAATCCATTTGCGAAATTTATCCATATTATAAATACACTGGGTCTGGATAAAATCAACACCAGCATGAATTTTCTTGGCCAGCCTATGAACCCGCCATTCAAAAGGCTCGGCAAAAGGATTAGCCGCAGCGCCGATAAACATCTTTGGCGATTCCTCAAGATCAGCTCCGCTTAAAAATTTATTTTCATCCCGCATCTTTTTCACCATGCCGATTAACTGCATGGAATCAATATCAAAAACGCCTTTGGCTGTGGGATGATCACCGAATTTCTGATGATCACCCGACAAGCAGAGCATATTACGAATACCAAGGGCATAAGCACCTAAAATATCCGCCTGCATTGCCAGCCGGTTGCGATCCCGGCACACCATCTGGTAATTAGGTTCCAGACCCTCTTCCATGATTAGCAGAGAAGCGGCCCAACTGGCCATTCGCACCATAGCTGTCTGGTTGTCGGTGATATTTACAGCATCCACCATTCCTTTTAGATGAGAAGCTTTTTTCTTTACATCTTCAGCACTGGTTCCCCTGGGTGGTCCAAGTTCTCCAGTTAATGCAAAATGTCCTGCTGTTAACACTTTTTCCAAATTGCTTCCTGATTTCATACAGACATCCTCTGTTTTAATTTTATGAGGCTGAAAATTAATTTATCAAAGTTTAAATTATCCGCTACTTCAAGAAACATCTTCCGGTTTTTTATAGCCCGGCTGAATTAATGTTCTGGGTACCTGGTTTTGCCAGTCCATTGGAGGAGTTATTGCAAGAATATTATCAAGCCGGCCCTGATTGGACAGTCTCTCATAAATCATATACCAGGCACAGGGCTGATTTTTATCAATTTCACAGCTTCCCTGATTGGTTCCGCCGCAAGGCCCGTTATAAAGTCCTTTGGCACACATGGTTACCGGACAAATTCCACCGGTTAGCCCGAGCACGCAGCTACTGCATGCCCGGCAACGCTCCTCATACCATCCTACAGCCTGGTTAGCGGATAATCCGGAAGTGTCAACTGCCGGAAATACCGGTATCTGAGGAAAACGTTCCGCCAAAAACTGAACCCCCACACCACAGGCCATGGATAATATTGCCTGATACTCTTCCACCTTGGAATCCAGAGCTTCTAAATACTCCCGATCGCACTGTCTTTCTATGGTTATACCCTCGATGGTAATAGGATCACCAGCGAGTTTACGAGCCATATCAATTTCAGAGTTGAGAATTTCCACCTCTTTTTCACCACCTGCCAGACATAAAGCCACGCAGGTTCCACATCCCACATTAAGAACCTTTTTATAGCCTTTAAGCATATTATCTATTTCATCAAAAGGTTTTCTCTTGGCAACTATCATGGCTCCTCCTGTTGTTTCAGTGCTGCAGGTATTATTCTTTCCCGGAGCTATATAGCCGGAGCTACATAGATTGTCACATAATAAATTTCACAAGGCCAGAGAAAGGAGATAATACTAATAGTATATCGCAGGCCGATAACGCAGTGAAATTATTTATGTGACGGTCTATAGCTCAGTTTCCGGGTGAAAAACATTAACATGTTTCAGATCCTCACCCAGATATTCCCTTTCATTTGGTCCAAGAATGCCAAGGGATAAACAAATCAAAGTCCACAAATGAACCACAGGGTAATTGCCCCCATAATGTTCGCTGAGCTCATGAATTTGCGCATGGCAATTATGACAACCCGCAATGCAATAATCAGCTCCAGTAGCCTTAATCTGATCATCTTTTATTTTACCGAAAGCCAGACGCTCCTCTTTAAAACCGGATTGCAAAAAGCCGCCGCCGCCGCCACAGCAAAAGTTGTTTGACTTGTTGGGAGCCATATCAACAAAATTTTCCTCTCCAACAACAGATTTAACCACAAACCGAAGATCTTCAGCTATTGGGTCACCATAACTTTTGCGGACTATCTGACATGGATCCTGAACCGTAAACTTGATTTTAAGATCCTTATTCCAGTCGGAGTTTACTTTCAGTTTGCCCTCACGGATCCATTTTGCATAATATTCGTAAATATTTTTAACTTCAAAATCATGCTTGATATTGAATTTTTTCAGTCCTGCCAGGACTGAGAAGGTAACGTGCCCTCATTCAGTATTGAGGTAAACGCTGCACCCCAGTTCATGACACTGGTTGGTCTGGGTTTGCACAATTTTTTCCCAGCTCTTATCATCTGCCAGAAACATACAGTAATTTTCTCCACCCCAGCCTTTACTGCCATAAGTCCAGTCCACTCCGGCAAGATGCAATATCTTCCACAAAGGCACCATCTCATCGGGCTCAGTAACCGGTTCACGGGAATTCTGGTTAAGAAAAAATTGGGTGCCTTTTTTATCTAATGGAGCAAGCATTTCTTTAAACTCCGGCTGGGCTTCCTGGTATTCCTCAAGCACATCTTCAACCACAAAAATAAAATCATCAGGGGGAGTTCCCATGGCGCTGCAGCTCTCATTTTTTATGGCCATATCGCAGGAACCCAAAATACCCTTTGGGCGCTCTTCCCTGGGTCTCAAGGTGCGTACATTATAAACCAGCTGGGGTATATCGATTTTCATGGGACAGACATAAATGCATCGCTGGCACAGAGTACACATCCAGGGCCAGTCTGACTTGATTATCTCGTCATCCATGCCCAAAGCAGCCATGCGTAAAAATTTTCTGGGGTCCATACCTGCCAGCCCTGTAGCAGGACAGCCGGACGAACAGGCCCCGCAGGTCAGGCATAAATTTAAATTTCCACCTTCCGGCAGGAGTTCTTTTACCTTATCAATAAAAAAACTCTTTTTTTTACCACCAAGTTTGATTACTTCTTCTGCCATCTTAATACTCCTTTGTTTAACTTTTCCTATTCTTTTCCTACTCTATTTAATGGATTTGGTCCAAGTTTTATTATATGTTCGGTCATCTCTCTGGCATAGGCTGCAAAAGTCGGCCCTTCTCCAGAAGAAAGATTATACATCCTGACCCGATCATTTTCAATACCAATCTCTTCAAGCAGCATCCGAACATGATCAACTCTTTCACGAGCCCTGAAATTACCTTCATTATAATGACAGGTGCCTTCCAGACAACCCACCACATAGACCCCGTCTGCGCCCTTTTGAATAGCTCTTAAAAGATGCACCACATCCACCTTGCCGGTGCAGGGTATTCGGATAATTTTAATATTGGGCGGATATTCAAGCCGCATGGAACCTGCCAGGTCCGCTGCTGAGTATCCTCAGTAGTCACAGCAAAACGCTATGATAGTTGGTGTAAAATCACTCATTACATCCCCCCTGCAAACAGCGCATCAATTTTGCTTATAATCTGATCGTTTTCATAGAAACTCAGTTGAATGGCCTCACGCGGACATATTCCAGCGCATATGCCACAGCCGTGACACATAGCCTCGTCAATTTCAATTACCCTGGTATGCGTGTTAAAGACCGGCACTTCAAATGGACAGGAGCGCACACAGGTCAGGCATTTCACACAATATTCAGTATCAACTTTGGCAGTAATGGCCGATAATTTAATTTCGGAATTAGCCAAAAATGTAGTTGCCCTGGAAGCTGCTGCCTGGGCCTGGGAAATTGTCTCAGAAATCAATTTGGGTCCATGAGCTGTGCCGCAAAGAAAAATTCCTTCACCCGGCATATCAACAGGCCGTAATTTTACATGGGCCTCAATAAAATAGCCTTCAAGATTTCGGTTCAGCTTCATAATACCACTTAATTCATCGGTGTTTTCAGGCCGCATTCCGGCACTCAAGGCTAAAAGATCCGCCCTTATTTCCACTTCCTGCTGCAAAATATGATCTTTAACCTTTACCAGAATTCCATCATCAGTTGCAGTTACCTGGGGCTCAGCATCATCCTCAAATCGGATAAAAATAACTCCCTGTCGACGGGCTTCGGTGTAATAATCTTCCATCAGACCATAGGTTCTTATATCACGGTAGAGTATATAAACCTGAGTATCTGAATTAAGCTTTTTAATATGCAGAGCATTTTTGACAGCTGCCTGGCAGCAAATCCTGGAACATTCCTGCATTTTTTCATTCCTGGAGCCCACACACTGAATCATAATAATGCTGTCATGATCAACTCCGGCCTTTTTCACCAGCTGGTCGCTAAGTTCCACCTGAGTAACCACCCGCTCATCTTCACCGTATAAATACTCTGTGGGCTGGTATTCTACGGCACCTGTGGCCACGATAATTACACCATGATCAATCTTGCGCTTTTTCAGGCTGGAGCCTACTTCGAACCAGGTGGTAAAATTACCCTTATATCCTCCAAAACCAGTTACCCTGGATTCAGTTAAAACCTCAATTTTTTTTGCGCTATTTACCTGATCTATTAACTTTTTAGTATACACCTGAATATCGCTGCCGTCAATAGTATTATGGAGCCTGCGAGCCATACCTCCCAGCCTTGTCTTTTTTTCTACCAGCACCACCTCAAACCCCTGCCTGGCTAAATTAAGAGCTGCGTTCATACCGGCAATACCTCCCCCTATTACCAGGGCTCTTTTATTGACACTGATTATTTTCTCTTCAAGGGGATAAAGCGTAGCAGCTCTGGCTACTGCCATGCGCACCAGATCTTTTGCCTTTTGGGTGGCAAGTTCCGGGCTTTTGGAATGAATCCAGGAATCTTGATTCCTGATATTGGCCATTTCAAACAGATATCGGTTAAGTCCGCAGGCCTCTAAAGTTTCCATGAACATTTCTTCATGAGTTTTGGGAGTACATGAAGCCACTACCACACGATTTAACTTATGTTCCTTTATTTTTTCCTTTATTTTTTCCTGGGTATCCTGACTGCATGTAAAAAGGTTGGAATCGGTGAATACCACATCAGGCAAGGTCCCGGCATATTTTTGAACATCAGGAACATCCACGATACCACCAATATTAATCCCGCAGTTACAGACAAACACGCCGATTCTGGGTTCTTGATCGGAGATATCAACCTGGTCGGGAATAATAACTTCAGTAATATCGGTTCCTCTGGCGGCTGACAGATCGCCTCCGGCAAGGCAGGCCGCAGCGCTGGCTTCAATAACCGAACCTGGAATATCCTTTGGCCCTTGAAACACACCACAGGTATAAATTCCCTTGCGTGATGTTTCAACCGGCGCAAATGTATCAGTATCTGCAAAATTATAATTATTTAAATTAATATCAAGCCGTTTTGCAAGTTCAACTGCACTGTCAGGAATTGTCAGACCCACAGATAAAACCACCATGGAAAAAATCGCTTCATTCATTTTGCCGCTTTCATCAGCGTATTTCAACCGCAAATCACCGGTTTCCGAAATCTCATTAATGGTATGAACCCTGGCCTTTTCAAACCTGACACCCTCTTTATCCCGTGCGCGCAGAAAATATTTTTCATAATCCTTGCCAAAGGTCCGCATATCCATATTAAAAATTACGCAATCCAGATCACCATGGATATGTTCTTTGGCTATCATGGCTTCTTTAACAGCATACATACAGCATACTGATGAACAATAACCGTTACCACAACGATTGGTGTCCCGTGAGCCAATACATTGCAACCAGGCAATGCTTTTTGGTTCCTCGCGGTCCAAAGGACGCATTACATGACCGAAATAGGGACCTCCGGCAGATAAAATCCGTTCAAATGCCTCGCTGGTTATAACGTTCGGATATTTGCCAAACCCAAGATAATCAAGCCCTGAGGGGTCAAAGCCTTTGGTTCCTGGAGAAAGGATTAGGGAACCAACATTAATTTGGCTTTCCTGTTTTGTATCATCATAGCGAATCGCCTTGGCCAGACACACATTTTCGCAAAGACCGCACCCAATGCAGGATTCAGCGTCTATGGCAAAAGCCAGCGGAACGGCCTGAGCATATTCAATATAGGTGGCCCGCCGATCATTGAGCCCCTTATTAATATCATCAATGGCAAATGCCGGACAGTGCCGGGCACAATCGCCGCAGCCTGTGCATACATCCAGATCAATATAACGGGGATAATTGGCAAGGGTTACGGTAAAACTTCCTGGTTCACCTTCAACTGTTTGAACTTCACTATTGGTTATCAGATCAATATTTACGTGCCGGCCGACCTCGACCAGTTTGGGTGAAATCACTCACATGGTACAGTCATTGGTTGGAAAAGTTTTATCCAGGCGGGCCATTAACCCTCCAATGGTAGGCGATTTTTCCACCAGATAAACCTTATAATTGGAGTTTGCAAGATCAAGCGAGGCCTGCATTCCTGCAATTCCAGCCCCAACAACCATTACTGAACCGCTAAGTTTCGATTTTTTTAACTCTGCCATAAAAACTCCCTTAAATCATCACACCTATAAGGCTGCAAAAGAGGGGATTTTGTCAGTCATCCCCGAAAATTCCACTCTATTGGTTTTTTCCAGGTCAGCCAGCAAATAAGAAATATTCAACAAATCAAGCCCTGTCACTTTACTGACCTCTCTTACTGAAGATTTCCCCTGCTGAATTGCCAGGTAGATAAGATTTTTTTGATATTCTCTTTCCAGAATAGTATCTAAAACCTCCTGGTACTTTTCCATATCCCATTTACGGCCATATACATCGCCTTTGGTGGTAATCGAAATCTGTTTACCCACCAGCCAGCGAACATCTTCACCATTGACTGTCATCAATGCAGCCTCAAGCTCCAGTTTAAAGGCCTTAGGATCAAATTTGCCATGATCTTTAACCTCTGACACAGTTTTCTTTGTAATATCTACAAAACGCTGGGCCTCTGCTGAAGAGACCCATGCAAGATGCAATCTTTGCCTGCCGATACCGCATATTTCCAGCAGTTTCTGAGTCATCTGAATCTTTTTTTCAGCTTGAACATTACCTTCCAGGTAATGGCAATCACCAAAATGTCAGCCGGCCACCAGAACCCCGTCACAGCCTTTTTGAAAAGCTTTAATTATAAAATCCGGATCAACCCGGCCGGAACACATGACCCGCACTGTTCTTAAATTGGATGGATACTGCAATCGTGAAACACCTGCCAGATCAGCACCGGCATAAGCACACCAGTTGCAAAGAAAGGCAACAATTTTTGGCTCAAAATCCGCCATATCATTCTCCTTAATAAATATTATCAAAAACCTATAGTATCAGGCAGCAGCACAAACAGAAGCAAGAATTTGCTGATCCCTGAAATGGAGCATGTCAATAGCTTTCTGTGGGCAGGAGGCAGCACAAATTCCACAGCCTTTACAGGAAGCCACAATATTTTGGGCACGCTGGCCCTTGCCTTCAACCTCTTCAAGTATAATGGCGTTAAAAGGACAGAGTTCCACACAAAGTCCGCATCCTATGCATTTTTCAGCATCTATCTGAGATACCAGTGGAGATATGGTAATCGAAGATTTTGAAAGAACTGTTATAGCCCTGCCGGCAGCCGCCATTGCCTGGGCAATACTTTCATCAATTGGTTTTGGGTAATGAGCAAGTCCGCAGACAAAAAGACCGTCAGAGGCAAAATCAACCGGTCTAAGCTTGGCATGCGCCTCCATAAAAAAATTTTCCTCATTTAAGGCAAGCTTATATAATGCCGCCAACTTTGAATTTTCAGCCGGCTCAATGGCTGTGGCAAGATTAATAAGGTCGGCTGTAATAAGAATATTTTTTTGCAGAATTGGATCAAAAATTTTAACTTCAAGCCCATTGTCGACTTCCTGAACTACTGGTTTATTTTCAAGGCTGTATCGAATAAAAATAACGCCTAATTTTCTTGCCTGTTTATACAGGATTTCCCTTTCTCCAAAGGTTCTGATATCCCGATATAAAATAAAAATATTGGTATCAGGTTGCAGCTCTTTGATTGATATGGCCTGGGATATGGATGTTGTGCAACAAATTCTGGAACAGTAGGGTCTTTCCGGATTCCGGGAGCCAACGCACTGAATAAAAACAATAGAGTTTGCATCCTTTATTTTCTGTGGATTTTGTTCCAACTCATGCCAGCGGGTTACCCTGGAACTTTTGCCGTAAAGATACTCATTTGTATCTGTTGCCAGGCCACCGGTTGCAATAATTACAGCCCCATGGGAGATGATTTTAGAGGTATTTTTAACCAGAACTTCTGTTTCAAAATTTCCCACAAATCCGGAGGCATTTATAAGCTCAGCATCAAGAAGGAGTTCAATATCAGCGTGGTTTTTAATTTTAGATGTTAATTCTGAAATATGTTTCTGAACATCATCACCAGCCCAGGTATGCGCGATCTCTTTGGCAGCGCCCCCCAAAACCGCTGATTTTTCTATAATTGTTGTGTGAAAACCCTGATCTGCCAGGCCAAGAGCAGCGGTCATGCCGGATATTCCGCCACCTACCACCAAAGCGGAGGTGTTTATATCAACGGAAATTGGAGAAATAGACTCCAGCAGGGCTGCCCTGGCAACAGCCATTCCAACCAGATCTTTAGATTTTTTTGTGGCCATTTTCTTTTCACTTGAGTGGCACCAGGTGCATTGATTTCTGATATTTGCCATTTCAAAAAGATAAGGATTAAGACCGGCATTTCGAATGGTTTCCTGAAATAAGGGCTCATGCGTCCTTGGTGTGCAAGCTGCCACGACAATACGGTTTAAGTTTTGTTCCTTGATCACTTCAACTATTTTTTCCTGGGTGTCCTGGCTGCAGGTAAAAAGATTTTCTTCAACATAAACAACGCCCGGCAAATCCTTTGAGTATTTTACAATATCAGGTACATCGGCTATGCCGCCGATATTGACACCACAGTTACATACAAAAACGCCAATACGCGCTTTTTGGTCTATTATGTTTTGCTCAGGCGGGAAAGTTTTTTCCTTAACAAGTGACCCTCTGGCCGGTGCCAGGCTGATGCCTGCACAACAGGCAGCCGCACTGGCATCCACCACTGACTGGGGAATATCTTTGCAGCCCTGAAAGACACCTGCGACAAAAATGCCGGGACTGGATGTAGCCACCGGAGATAAATCACTGGTTTTGACAAAATTAAATTTATTTAATTGAACCCCAAGCTGTTTGGCCACTGAAACAGCGGAGTCAGCCGGTTCCATGCCAACTGATAAAACAACCATGTCAAAAAGTTCATCCATATTTTGACCGGATTCAGTTATATGGGTAAGTTTTAAAGTTCCGCTTGCATCTGCCTCGGTGATTGTATGAACTCTGGAGCGGACAAACTGAACCCCATCAGCCTTGGCCCTTTCATAATATTTTTCAAAGTCTTTACCATGGGTCCTCATATCCATAAAAAATATAGTGGGCTGAAAATCAGTACCGATATGCTCCATGGTGATCACGGCTTCTTTGATCGCGTACATGCAGCAAACCGATGAACAATATTCGTTGCCGCTTTTGTTAAGATCTCGTGAACCAACGCATTGGAGCCATGCGATTTTTTTGGGTTCCTTATTATCCGAAGGTCTTAAAATATGGCCGGCAGTTGGTCCACCTGCTGAAAGCAGCCTTTCATACTCAATACTGGTGACCACATTTGGTAATTGTTTGTGCTGCAGATTATCTAATTTATCAGGATTATAGGGGGTCAGCCCTGGAGTCAGAATCACGGAACCAACATTTATGGATAGGTTTTCCTGTTTTTGAGAATGGGTTTCCAGAGTAACAGCTTCAGCTTTGCAAGCATCGACACACTGGTAGCACTCACAGCAGCCGCCACAATCCAGGCAGCGGGCTGCTTCTTTTTGAGCGGCTTCACTATCAAGACTAAGATTTGTCTCCTCAAAATTCGCGAGCCTCTTTTCAAGTGCCAGGGTTGGAATAACAGGCCGTTTCTGCGGCTTTAATTTTTCCGGTAAATCAGTCCAGTTTGAAGCCATGGGCGGCTCTTCTATCCACTCGGTCGGCAGTTTTTCGCCTTTTAGATATTTTGACATATATCCGGCTGCCCGTTTACCGGCTTCGACTGCTTCAATAACAGTTGCAGGGCCGGTGATAACATCACCTCCGGCAAATATTGCAGGATCACTTGTCTGGAGGGTTTCAGAATTTACTTTTAAAAAATTCCATCTGGAAACTTCAAAGCCATGGTCTTTGCCAAACATTTCAAAATCAGGCTCTTGACCAATGGCCGGAATAATATGTTCGGCTTCAATAATAAATTCAGAACCTTCAACTGGAACCGGTTTGCGTCTGCCGGTTGAATCCGGTTCGGTTAAACGGGTTTTAATACACTCAATGCCGGAAACATGGCCACTCTTAGTGAAAATTTTTAAAGGAGCAACTAAAAAATGAATTTTAACTCCCTCTTTTTCAGCTTCTTCAACCTCTTCAGGTTCAGCCGGCATTTCCGCAAAGGAGCGTCGATAAATTATATGAACTTCATCAGCGCCCAGCCTGAGAGCCACACGGGCACCATCAAGAGCTGAATGACCGCCGCCTATGATAACCACTTTGCCATTAACTTCTGAAATCTTGCCCAGATGAACATTTTTTAAAAAGGTAATCACATCAGAAACCCCGGCAGTTCCATCTTCGCCGGGTATCCGTAAATTCAG
>JASFBJ010000284.1 GCA_030149585.1 Desulfobacterales bacterium
TGGAGACCGGTGAAATTTTAGTCTATGCCAAATTACCGAATGATTTTAAAATACCAACACCTGTTGGGAATTATAATCCAGACTGGGCAATAGTATTTGATACTGATAAATTTAAGTATGTTTATTTTATTGCAGAAACAAAAGGCAGTATGGAGAGCTTACAACTAAGAGAGGTTGAAAAAAGAAAGATAAATTATGCTAAAAAGCATTTTGATGCTTTGGGGCATGCAGATATAAAATATGATGTTATTACCACCTATCAGGATTTAAAAGATAAGGTGATGCAGTAAACGTTAGGCTCACTGAAAGAAATAAATCCACAAAACTGCGCCGTATGTGGATTGGGAAATCGGGGGACAGTATACCTATTATTGCCTTCTTTTTTCTGAAAACAGGTATACTGCCCCCGGAATTCTCGCAAGCATAAAACTAGCCCCACACAATAGACCCATTTTATGTCTTGACAATAAAACCCTATTTGTGGCACCATAAAGAAAAGGAGGTGCGATATGCTGATTCAAACCAAGATCCAGATTAACCCAAAAGACTATGAATTCGTCAAGAAGGTCTACAAGGATTTGCGCTACAAAAGCCTGAGCGAGTATATGCGAGAAGCTATCAATGCCAGGGTGAAGCAAGACCGCAAAAAACTTAGGGAACAAAAAAGGATAGCGGCCATGGAAATGATCGGAAAAGCGCCACATGAAAACCTTTTTGACTCGATAGAAGGAGAAGATTTTGAAAACCGGTGAAATCTATTGGGTAAATCTTGATCCAACTATTGGCGAGGAGATCAAAAAGAGACGGCCGGTAGTCGTCTTGAGCGGTGGTCATAACAAGAATCTTAAACTTGCCATTGTTGTCCCTGTAACTGCATGGAGTTCGTATTGGGAGAAAAACCCGTTTTTTGTTTCTTTGGAACCTGACACAATGAATGGGATTAGGAAAAAGTCGGTAGTCGACTGTTTTCAGATCAGGGCAGTTAGTCACAAGAGGTTTGCGGAAAAGATCGGGGAAATTTCAAATGATGAGATTGACCAGATCAAGAGGTCAATTACCCTGATCCTTGATATCGAGCTGAAACACTGCGAGGACTAGTTCTGGGGACATAACACTTAATTCAATCCTTTTGTTTTTTCTTAGGTCCGGGCTTTTGCCTCTGTAACAAACGACCTGTCAGTTTTTCAATCTTGTTCACAAAATCGAGATCTCCCGCAGGACGTCCCGTTCTTGTCGATCTTCTCACATTATATATGTCATCACTTTCTTCGATCTCTTCATCCAAATATCTTCGCCAATCTTTTACCAGGCCATATAAGTCCCTGCTTTTCACAAGTACATCTTTCTTAATACTGCCGACGTGATATGAGGCGCTGGACCACTTATACTCCCATGCATGTTTGACTATCCCCGCAACAACCGGATTATTTTCTACATAACGCACGGCAGCCAACAAATGACGCTCATCAAGCACACAGGAACCAAATCGCCCCTGAAATAGATATCCCCGAACATTATCACGGAAATTCTTCATACGGGTGTATCGCCTATGGGCTTCACCAAATCCCCTGGCAAACGACGTCTCAGCATGCGGAACCGCAATGAAATGGACGTGATTGGTCATCAGGCACCAGGCAAGAACGTCCATCTCAGATCTCTGAGCTTCTTCTTTTATGAATTGCAAATACTGATTCCGGTCGTGGTCGCTATGAAAGATATCCATAGATCGAACACCGCGCTGGGTAATATGATGCGGATAATCTACGGCAACAATTCTTGATATTCTAGGCATGTAAGATATCTAAAACATTCCTGTGAAGCGGTCAAGAAAATTATGTATTATGTCCCCTTAATCAAAAGGAGATTGGAAGCCAGACCCTATTACCGCACATAATTATTATTCTGCCGATTATGTAATTACAAAGCCAAACGGAATAAAATTGAAGCGACCTCAAGACCGATATTGGGTATATAGCGAAGAATCATGGAAGGAAAAAATAGAGAACAGTGTATCAGTTTATCTGAGCGCTATAGCTTATTGAATCTTTTTTGCAAATCAGTCAAATCGGCCTTGTTTTTTGATATTGGATACCATATAAATTCTAAAATAGATTATAAAATCCAGCAATTATTCACCAGCATATATTTATGACAGTCTTTATTTATTTCTGGGGCCCTAAATATGATGTTATTGGTTTTCCTATTGATTATCTATGCTGAAAGAGCTTGAAAAATATTTTATACCCATTCTGATTCTGGCTGACTGCATAATTGCTCTTATTGCTTTTGGCCTTTGCATGTCTGCCTCTTTAAAAGAAATCTGTCTTATTGGGCAGCAATATAATCTGGCTGATTTTGCAGCGCAGCTTCAGGCTTATTCTAATTTCAGCAATCTATCCTTTCTGAATTTATTGCTTTTGACAGTGTTTTATCCCCTTGTGCAGCTATTATATCTTTCAAAAACAAGAGTCAGATTTTTTTCCGCTGGTGCAATTATTTTTCAGGTCGGGAAAGTGATTTTGATTATGGCCGCACTGTCTATTCCTCTATTGGCCATAAATGCGAATTTTAAAGAAGATTTATATTTTATCGGCATATTTTTTTTCATTCTTTTTTCATTATCAAGCCTTATGCGATTTTTTACAGGCCTGCTGATAAAAAGCAAAAATGGAAACGATCATCTGCTAAAGGCTGTAATCATTATTGGAACAGGAGCAAAGGGCCGCGAAACAGCCAAGCAGATTATTTCCCATCCTGAATGGGGAATGCGAGTCAGCGGTTTTTTAACAATGGACAAGGAAAAGATTGGTCAGGTGATAAAAGGCTTGCCGGTGATTGCACATCTTGATGATCTGGCTTTGATTTTAAAAAAATATGTTGTGGATTGTGTTCTTTTTGAAGGAGATAAAAAATACTTGCCAATATTAGATTATATCCAGCGACGCTGCAAGATTGAAGGGCTCGATTTTGCTCTTACCAGTCCTGAAGCCGGTTTAACCCAAAGCGACTATGATGTTCATGAACGTCTGGATGACCTCTCGTTTTTATTTAAAAAATCAGTTAAGCATGACCCAGTCAAATTATCCTTAAAACGAATATTTGATTTTATTGCCTCAACTATTTTGCTTTGTCTTTCTTTGCCATTCTTTATTCTTATTCCGTTTTTAATTAAAAGAGATACTCCAGGGCCTGTTTTTTTCCGTCAGGAACGTGTCGGCAAGAATGGACGGCGCTTTATAATGTATAAATTCAGATCCATGCTGGATGGAGCTGAAAAATTGCAGGCACAATATATGCATTTAAACGAAATGGATGGTCCTGCCTTTAAGATCAAAAATGATCCCCGAGTTACAAGGGTGGGTTATTTTTTACGCAAAACCAGTCTGGATGAACTACCCCAGCTATTTAATGTTTTTAAAGGTGATATCAGTCTGGTGGGGCCCAGACCGCCTGTTTATCAAGAGGTTTATCAATATCGGCCATGGGAAAGGAAAAGACTTTCAGTTGCCCAGGGCATTACATGCCTTTGGCAGGTAAGTGGTAGAAACGAAATTAAATTTGATGAGTGGATGAAACTGGATCTGCTGTATATCGAGAACTGGTCACTGGCAACTGATTTCAAGATTCTTTTGCAGACCATCCCAGCCGTTATATCACGCAAGGGCGCTCAGTAAAAAGGCGATTTGTCAGCGGGGAAATAAAATGAAATTATTTAAACGATTCTTATCTTTTGGAAAAGAAGATGATTATGACAGTGGCATAGAACTGTATAATCAGCACCTCTATCCAGAGGCTATTGAATGCTTTAAAAATATTTTAACAAAAAAATCACCTGCAACCAGCCTTCAACATCAGCTTGCTCAATTTTACTGTTCCCAGGCCCATCGAAATCTGGGAGTAGTGCTTTTTACAAGCGGCAATATTCCCAAAGCATTATCAGAGTTTCGCAAGGCACTGGCATTAAATTCCAAACATCTGGACCTCTATTATTTTATCGGGATCTGTTTAAATAATGTCGGCAAATATCATGATGCTTTGAAAACTTTTGAATATGTTTTAGAAGTGGACCCGGAAAATCTGCCGGTTAAACTTAAACTGGCGATTACATTACATAACCTTAAAATGTGGGAAAATGCTGTTGAAATCTATCGCAATATCCTGCTGAAAAATCCTGAATACGCGGATGTTCATTTCCGTTTGGGATTGGCTCTTTTGGGTCAGGGGCAACCAGAGCAAGCCATGGAAGAATTTGGCAGAGCAGTTGAAATTAATCCTGATTATCTGGATGCCCGCATAAAGCTGGGCATTACTCAGATATATCTGGAAAAATTTGATCTTGCCGATCTTAATTTTTCCGATTTACTGGAAAAATATCCTGAATATTCCGATCTTCATTATTATAAGGGATTAGTTCTGATAGGGAAACAAGCTCTTGATCAGGCTTTAAATTATTTTAAACAGGCCCTTGCCGTTAATCCGAAATATAAGGAGGCCAAAGTTAAACTGGCCATGATTTATTGCCGCAAAAATAATTTTATTAATGCTTTTAAGGAGCTGGAAGAGGCTTTGCTTCTTGATCCAAATGATCAGAACCTGAAAACCATGACCCGGATTATGCGTAATATTATTAACCAGCCCTCTTCTTTATCACC
>JASFBJ010000285.1 GCA_030149585.1 Desulfobacterales bacterium
GGCCTGCCAAAGGAAAAATTGGGAAAAAAGGTTGTTATTATCAACGGCACTTACCAGCGTACTACTGGAAAAATCTTTCTGAGAATTGAGATGCCGGGAGGATATTCAGATCATTTTATGCTTAAACCGCTTGGTTGTAAAAATATCGGAGATGCTCTTAAATCGAAAAATAAGAAGGTGAATAAAGGACATTTCTCAATCAGAAAGCTTAGTGTTCTATCAAAGGTCAACCCTGATATAATTATCATGACCGGAGACATCTTTGCAGTACAAAAGGCTCTTGCAATAGAGATGAAAAAGAATCCTGCCCTGGCTGATCTCCCGGCCATAAAAGCGCTGGCAATTTACGGCCTGCCCTTTTATGGAGATTCAAGTGTAATGGAATATCCATCTATCCTGCGACAATGGACAGATGCCCTGTCGAACTGAAAAGTTTGTCTCAACCAGAAAAGTCCGTACGCTGGTGGGCTAACCGATAATGATGCGCTTGGCATATATTACCAAATGTCATCAAAAATTATTTTATTTAAGTCTATTTTTTAACCATTTCTTTTTTAAAACAAAACAAATGAATCCGGAAAATAAAAATGCCATAACAAGCCCAAAGTGAGACAGATCCATTATGATAATGAAACCAGGCGGGAACCTGTACCCTGAAAAATTTCTTATAACCAGCAGGGTACCAGTAGCTATCAGCCCTGTAATTATCGCGATACGTAAATATCCTGATATGGTTATCTTCACTGCTTTTTGGATCCGCAAAATATATTCCGTCAAAAAATATGCGGTAATAAAAATAAAAATTACGGCAAAGAGATAATGCATATAGTGAGTTATAAAAAATTCGGCAAGCCAGCCCAAACCTGGAATATCAGCAATATAATAACGCTTGAATATCGGCATTTGGCCAAAGCCGGTTAATATCAGAAAAAAAACCGTGACACCATAAAGGTATTTGAAGTAGGGCTTGTGAATTATAAGAGCGCTGTTTTTATTCATCTGAGCCGTCCCCCTGTTTGCTGTTTGAAAATTTATAAAACTTACCGGCAGCAGCTGCTGCTCCTGCAAACGGAGCGATAAGCACAGCCATGCCAAGATTATTTGCATCAGACATTACATCCTTTACCTTATTGAAATGAGGCTTGCCCTTTCCCTTTTCAATGGACTTATTCAAATCTTCAAATGGAACCGGTGAAACATAAATTGTATTAGTGCCCCCGTTTTCATTCTCTCCATAAATATAACCATTGGTCTCTTTTGCAAGAGTGTGAGCCTGTTTGATTATCTCATCACGCGGGCCTATTGTCTGTACATCTTCAGGACAGGCCTCAATGCAGGCCGGTATTTCTCCATCAGCAATTCTGTTATAACACCTGTCGCATTTATACATAACGCCGTTTCCAGCTAAGGACGGCAGAAGATCAAGGTAAATTCCTACGCCTGTTTGTCTTTCAGGTATTTTCCAGGGACATACTGCTTTGCATTTGGAGCCTCCAAGGCAAATACTTGAGTCTATTTTTGATATTCCGTTTTCAAGCTGTCTTGCCGCACCCCAGGGGCACAGTTTAACACAGGGAGGATTAATACAGTGCATGCAGCGCCTGGGCATGGAAAGCTCAAGTTGCTTACCATTTTTTTCTACAGTTGCGTACTGTATGAAAAGCCAGTTATAAGGAGTGAGCCTGTCTGTCACGTCCTGTTTGTCCGACCAGTCGGCAACCGGAACCCTTTTGGGATACATCTTTGGAAAAGGTTTTTTGGGGTCTGGAAATTTTTCGGCGTTTTCCTCTGCGCAAGCTTCAACACAAGCTTCGCACCCAATACATTTGCTGATATCTATGAGGGTTGCAAGCTGTTTTCCCTTTTCAGCGCCTGCAGCCGCTGGTACGTTTGAAGCCGCCAAACTACATGCTGCAAGAGCCCCGCCCTTTAAAAATGATCTTCTTGATATCTTTGTTTGCATTTTGGCTCCTTATTATAATTTGAATCAGTCCATAAAGATCCATTGATTTTATTATTTTTTAACTACGTCTTTTTAGTATCTTATTCAAGTCAATAAAAAAAATAATCAGAAAATAAAATAGTTTATTTTCCATGGTCTTATTTATAATTAACAGTATGGAATTTTATTCGCTTTGACTTATGTCAAAAATTTAATTTTTTTCAAGGGTCCGATATCTGCGATAAATCGGAACCGGGAAATCTCCGGGAAGTGTTTTTGCCTGTTATTTTTTCTTTTGCTGCCGGTGGTTTTCCCACCATCCTTTTTTTATATGAGCCTGTTTTTCTTCTTCAGCAATTTTTTTTATTTTATAAGCAGAGTCAAGAAGTATTCCATATAATATGCCGCATCCATTATCTTTTCTTTCTCTGTCACCCTTAACGGCCAGCTTAATCATTTCTTCAGTGATCTCTAATGTTTTTTTTATGTTTTGGTCACAAGGTTTCATAAATGAAAGCCACTTATGTATATTTGATTTGAAATTATAACTAATTTTATACTTTTAATGCTTTTTTATACTTTTTTAATGCAGCTTATATGCCGCCTGACCAAATAAATTAGTTGTCTTTTAAATAGTCTTTAAATAATCAATGGGTTAAAAAAAAATTATTCCGAGTAAATTAAAAATTTAAATGTGCCAAAGGGTCTGTGAGACATATTTGTACAGGTATTATTTTTGACACCACGCGAAAATTTTAAAAACCATTTTCAAATGATCCTTTGAAATATTTTCGATTTTTTTTATGTTTCTGATATTTTGCTGAAGAGATTTTTTGACAATCTTGTTCAATTATTATATTTATATCGGCTATGAGCAATGCATCATTAAAAAAAATTTCCCAGAGCAGTAATAATCTAAAGATAATTCTTGATAATCTTCATGACGGAGTACTTGCCCATGATTTAAACAGGCGAATATTCTATTTTAATAAAAAGGCTGAAGAAATAACAGGCTACAGCAGGAAGGCAGTTGTCGGTATGGACTGTCATGAGGCCTTTGGAAGTCCTTTTTGCGGCGAACAGTGTTCCTTTTGCGGTAAAGCTCCCCCTCCTTTAAAGACTGCGGATTATTCAATAAATATTACTACTAAAGATGGTGAAACCCGAAAAGTTGAAATGTCTTTAGTAATGATGAAAGATGAAAAAGGAATAGAATTTGGTATCCTTGCTACATTTAGAGATATTACTGAAATTATAGATCTAAAAATCATTGCAGGAAAACTTACTGGGTTTTCCAATATTATCGGCCGGACACCCGTAATGTTGGACCTTTTTCAGCAGATCAGGGAGCTTGCTGTATATGAGGTTCCTGTTCATATTCATGGGAAAACCGGCACAGGAAAAGAGCTTGTTGCCAGAGCAATTCATAATGAAAGCAATCGCAGGGGAAGTCCTTTTGTTCCCATCAATTGCGGCGCCCTGCCTGAAGGCCTTGTTGAAAGTGAGCTTTTCGGACATGTAAAAGGATCTTTTTCAGGGGCAATCCGAGACAAAAAAGGACGGTTTGAGCTTGCTGATGGCGGAACAATTTTTCTGGATGAAATCGCTGAACTACCCAAACCTGTGCAGGTAAAACTTTTACGGTTTTTGCAGGAAGGTATTATTGAAAAAGTCGGGAGTGAGGACCTGATAACCGTGGATACAAGAATTATCAGTGCGACAAATAAGATCCTTAAAGAGGAAACTCAAAAAGGAAATTTCCGTGAGGATTTATATTTCAGACTCAATGTTATTCCTGTTAGTCTTCCCCCGCTTAAAAAAAGAAAAACCGACATACCTCTTCTTGCTGAGCATTTTTTAAAACAGGCAATGGAAAAATATAATATAAAACAAAAAAAAATTTCTGATCAGACAATTTCAATACTTTTGGATTACTCATGGCCGGGCAATGTCAGGGAACTTGAAAATATTATCCAGTTTGCGATTATCAAATGCAGAGGAGATATAATAATTCCTGAAAATCTTCCTGCCGAGCTTATAGATAACCGCGTTAAAAAGAAATCGGGCAGGGGGCGCTCAAAAAAACTTGATCAGGAACTTGTTCAAAAGGCACTTATCCGTACAGGAGGAAATAAGGCAAAGGCTGCGAAATTGCTTTGTGTGGGAAGAGCCACACTTTATCGATTTCTTGATGATAATCCCGATGTCGTGTCTTATGATATATAAAAGATGGTATAAAAAAACGGAACATGAGCTGTTCATAATTAGATACTTATAGTACATAAAAATATAATCCAGATCTTAATGATTTTTTAAAAAAAAAGCCGAGTACTTATTTTGTTTTAGAATTTTCAATTCTTTTATATCCTATTGTATTTAAAGATATATTCCTTAATCAAACCTAATAAATAATCTTTTTCCTAAAACTGCCAAAAATTTTAGGCATAGTTCATGCTTATTCCTTTAATTATATAATTCGAAAAGGCAACTCATTCCAAAAGGGTGGGACGCAAAGCTACTGGCCTAAGTTTTCATAAAATAAGATATGGCAGCAGGGCCGCCGAGTAAAATAGCATCTTGCGTAAAAATGCTAATCGGCCGGTTATTATTTTTACGGGAGATAAACTATGAAAGATTATTTTTACGGTTTTATAAAATATCAAATCACCATATTTTCAATTCTATTTTTTTTCAG
>JASFBJ010000003.1 GCA_030149585.1 Desulfobacterales bacterium
TGCCGGTGTGGTGCGCCCGGCAGCATCCAGAGCCAGCTTGGAAGAAAAAACCCGGATGGAAGCAATATCCGAAGAATCGAGGTCTTCTTTTTTAATAATTGACAAAGCTCCTTCAATAGGTGAGTGGGTTGCATGGCAGGATGCATGATATTTCTGCGCCAGATTTTCAATATCCCAGGTTTTACCAAGAAGCTCTATTGCAGCTTCATTAATTTTTCCTTTTAATACCTGAAAAAAGCCGTAGGGACCTTCCAGAATATCTGTAGCACTGGTAAAGCCTTCTTGGGCCAGCAGGGCCGAAGTCAAACCAGCCTGGGAAGATCGTCCAGCATGAAAAGGTTTGCACATGGTGCCAAATACCCGTTTTAAGCCCGAAGCCTGGGTACCGGCAATTCCTAAAGCAAAAACAGTCTGTTCTTTATCCAGGCCCAAAAGCCTGGCACACCCGGCTGCTGAGGCAAAATGCCCCAGGGTTGAAGTTGCATGCCAGCCACTCATATAATGTTCCATACCGCCGCAGGCACCAATCGTGGCTCCTGTCTTAAGGCCGACTATATAAGCTGTTAAAAAATCCTGCCCTGATATTCCCTTCCATTCGGCAAGAGCCAAAATAGAGGGAAAAAGAGTTACCGAGGGATGTCCCAGAAATGTTTCCAGAGTATCATCATAATCAAGAGCATGGGAAGCAGAACCATTAATAAGTGTTGCCTGGGTTATTGTTTTTTTCATCTTATGACCTAAAACAGTGGCCTGCTCATTGCCTCCCAGAATATCAGAGTATTTGATCAATTTTTGAACCAAAGAATCATCTGTACCGGCCATGGTTACCCCCAGCCAGTCCATGAAGGCTATTTTGGCATGCTCAAATACTTGCTCAGGGATATTATCAATATTAGTGTCAACAATAAATTCAGCCAGTTTTTTAGTAAGTTCAACAGGTTGTTTTTGCATTATTTATTATCCTCCTAAAAAAAACCAGTTTCAGGTAAAATTATATTTTTGTGGGCTGGGCTTCGGAAAAAACCTCTCTAAGCACATCGCAAATCTCCTGTAAAGTTGCGTAGCTTTTAACACAGTCCAGAATATCCGGCATTAGATTTACAGTTTCGTCCCCAGCGTCTGTTTTAAGGTGTTCAAGATTTTTTTTCACTAAAACGTTATCACGTTCGCTTTTGAGGTGTTTCAGATTTTCGATCTGACGTTTTTCTGCTGTTGCCATAAGCTTTGGATCATATACATCCCCCATGCTGCGGTCTGTGGTTACATTCAGCTCATGCTCTCCGCTAAAGCAGTTAACGCCAACAATAAATTCCTCCAGATTTTCAATTTTCTTTTGTTTTTCATAACTGCTGCCGGCCACTGCTTTTTGCATATAACCACTATCAATTGCGGCTACAACGCCGCCCATTTTTTCAATTTTTTCAATTTCTACTAAAGCAGCCTCTTCAATTTCATCGGTCAAAGATTCCATAAAATAAGAGCCGGCCCAGGGGTCCAGCACTTCACCGATCTTGGCTTCATAGATAAGAATTCTGGTGCCGTCATGGGCCAGTTGCTGTGCCTCCAGACTATGACCCAGACCCAAAGGTTCATCATATGGTGGAAAAGCTCCTGGAATGCCGCCGGACATTCCAGCTGCCATACCGCCAATAATCGCCCTGGAAAGATTATTTAAAGGCCTTTGCAGCTGGGTACTGCTGCAACCAATGTGGGCAGTGGAAATTTGGCGAATCGTCATTGCCCTTGGGTTAGTCGCGTTAAAACGTTCTTTGAGCATTTTGGCCCACATGCGACGGGCAGCCCGCTGAAAAGCAATCTCTTTATAAAATTCCATGCTGCCGCCAAAAGCATTAAATGTAAAATTCGGCGCAAAAACATCAATATCAAGCCCTGCATCAATCCCTGTTTGCAGGTAGGCAGCTCCAATCACCATACTAAAGGCCAGATCATGTTCTCGACTGGCTCCTGCTTCCCGCATATGGTAACCACCAATGCTGGTAATATTAAAGCGAGGCATGTTTTGAGTACAAAAAACCAATGTGTCACGAAACAGTCTCAAGGAAGGCCCTGGAGGGAAAATATATGTGCCCCTTCCTATAAACTCTTTTAAAATGTCATTTTGTGGGGTGCCGCGAAGTTTTTCCAGAGGAATGCCTCGCTGTTCGGCCAAAGCCGCATACATTGCGATAATTATGGCGGCCGGCGCGTTGATAGTGAAATTGGAAGCGATTTTGTCAAGATCCAGATCCCCTGTATAAGGTTCATAGATAATTTCAAAATCACGCAGAGAATCAATTGCCACCCCAACCCTGCCGACCTCGCCCACAGCCCTGTCTGAATCAGAATCATAGCCGCACTGTGTAGGCAGATCCATTGCAATATTGGGAGCTCCCTTACGTCCCAGAGAGTGCATCTTAATCAGATAATCGCGATAATCCGCTGCTGTGCCGAAACCGGCGTATTTGCCTGCCCCGCTTGAACCCCACTCATGGCGGGCTGATGCTTTTGCCAGTTTGGAAGCATAGGCCTGCCACCTGGGAAGCGGATCATTACCGGCTGTAAAGGGGTATTGGCCTGGATAGCCGACTTTGCCCAAAAATGTATCTTTTTTTACATCAAGCGGAGTAAAATATCGGGTGGGTGATTTTTTTAATCCCAGTTTTTTTACGCGTTTTTCAAGAACTTTCTTTTGCCAGGTTTCAGTTGCCTTTGTTATAGTTTCAAGATTCTCAGTCATGATTTTTTCTCCTTAATCTTTTTAAAATCAAAATTTCGCAATTTTAGCTATTTTTCCCCTTACCCCCACAATCATTTATGGGGATAAAAAAATCGCATTTTACTCTATTGAATATTAAATAAAATGTTATTTATCAAGAAAACGTTCTTTAAGAGCTACTTTTCTGATTTTTCCAGTAGATGTTAAGGGCAGAGCATTAATAATTTCAATCCGGCCTGGAAATTTATAACGGGCTACCTTTCCATCCAGGTATTCTTTGACCTGATCCAGAGTAATGGTTTTATTCTTAACACAGGTAATATATGCTTTACCGGTTTCACCCCATTTTTCATCAGGAACGCCTACTATAGCAACATTTTCAATATCAGGATGATCGGCAAGCACTTTTTCAACTTCAGCTGGGTAGACATTTTCACCACCAGTGCGGTACATATCCTTTGCCCTGTCAACAATATAAAAATAGCCGTCTTCATCAATATAGCCAAGATCGCCGGTATGTAAAATGCCATCAATAATGGTTTCATCTGTTTTTTCAGGCATATTCCAGTAACCGCTCATAACAGTGGGACCAATGGCCACAATTTCACCGATCTCTTTTGGGGGCAAACGATTGCCTTCGTGATCCTGAATCCAGATTTCAGTAAAAAGGCCGGGCAAGCCTATGGATCCGGCTTTTTCAAGAATGGCATCTTTAGGGGTTATCATCATTGCTGAGTTTTCAGTCTGGCCAAACCCCAACTGCATATTCAAACCCCTGTCGGACAGGTCTTTTAAAAGACTGGCCGGCGTTCTTTCCCCACCTCCCATCACAACCCGAACGCTGCTGACATCTGTGTTATCCAGGGCTTTGCTGTTAAGAATAAAACGCCACATGGTTGTTAATCCAAAAACAATGGTGGCCTTGAATTTTTCGATATCCCTTGCAAACTGCTCTGGTTCAAAAGTTCTTCGCATAACTATTGCCGCCCCGCTGCATAATGTCGGAGTAGCAACAATATAAAGGCCGCCGGAATGAAAAAGAGGAAGCTGGGAAAGAAAAACATCATCTTTGCGCATATCAGTATAATCTGATATTTGAAAATTTTTAAAATAGGTTTGCTCATGGGAAAGAACAGCGCCTTTGGGGTCTCCGGTTGTGCCTGAAGTATAAATAATTCCCAGCGGGTCATCTATTTTAACCGGATCTTTAAGAATCGGCTCTGCAGTTGAAGCGTCTTTAAGTATTTCATTATAATCCGAGGCCCACTCCGGACAATCCTGAAAACCAGGTAATCCGCTTTTTAGAAAAATATATTTGTCTTTATCAACTTTTATTGAGGACCTAATAGGCTCAATATTTTTTATAAACATATCATTGAAAACTAATAATTTTGAGCCGCAGTCATTGAGCTGATATTTGAGCTCACCGGCAACCATGCGAAAATTAAGGGGCACAAAAATAAGCCCTAATTTAGCTGCTGCAAAATATATTGCCAGAAATTCAGGGCAGTTGAGCAAACTTACTGAAATCCGGTCTCCTTTTTTCAATCCTTTGGCCTGCATAAAATTGGCAACCTGATTAATATCGTCATTTAGCTGCTTATAGGTAATTAATTCATTTTCGAAAAAAACAGCAACTTTATCAGGACTAATCCGGGCTCTTTTAGTCATAACTTTACCGACATTCCATATCATCTACTTTCTCCTTTTTAAAAATAATGAATACTGATTCAGTTTTTAGTTTTAAGTAATACAAAATTTATACCATTATAAATTCGGAAAAAAAATTATTCAATCCAAAATAGAATGTAAAGGTAGTAATTTTCGGTAACTTATAAATAACAGAGGGCATTTTGCAATGATATTTTTTAATTTGCAATGATATTTTTTAATTTGCAGGGTTCTAAGATGGCTGGTGAAAAATGCTTTTGCCTGTATAATAACAAAAAAACAGTCAAAATGTCCGTCTTTTTTGTCTTTGTGGCGAATTTCCGGAAATTTATATGAAAGAATGAATTTTGAATGTTGAGTAAAAGCTTCTACTCTATACTTAGGGAACTTCCAAGAAATAATCTACGCATCCTGCTTGCCCTTTTGCCCGTTTTCTTTGTTGTGATAACAGGCACATAGTTCGACTATGCACCTGTTATCACGCCTTGAAAACGAACAAAAGTTCTGCGCAATATACGTAGATTATTTCTTTCCAGTTCCCTTAATAAGCTCATTTTTTCTTTTCTAAACTTTCAAACCCATTACCTCCAGCCCTTTTTTCATCTGCATACTAAAATAATCGCAGCACATCTTAATATAATCATTACAGGATTGTCCATCATAGACCAGCCATGGGAAAATACAGATGGTCCATAATACAGAGGCCGGAACCGTACACTGAACCTGTCGTGATGGAATTTGGTGGTTTTTTTCCAGAGCCTTATGCTGAAGATGATCTGTGATTTTAGCGTCAAAAAGAGCTTTGCAGCGCTCTTTTGCTGAAATATGAAAGGCTGGTGAAAAATAATTAATGCCAAACTGTCTGAAAATTTTTCGTGCTATTATTTTTACATCTTCCAATTGAGAGCCATCATCAAGCTGCTCTGTATTACTGCCGTCACAGATATCAGTAATAAGATTTTCCTTGCAGAATCGAATAGCTGCCAGTTCCATGGCAATTTTACACTGTAAACATTCATTAGTCAAAAACAGGGTATGTTTATTTTTGTTATACTGTTCAAGGCCGCTGACAGAACCATGCGGATTTTCCCAGAGAGGTGCAATGGTCTGGTTTAGAACAGCCTCTTGAACTCTGTTTTTTTCCTGATGAGGGGTTATTTTTTGATAAATATCGTTAAAATCTACCTCCGTATGGAAAATATCTTTATTTGGGAAGGCTTTTTTTAAGCTGTCAGCCCCAGCATTAATATTTTCCTTTTTTCTGAATCCTGCGCGCATGAATGTAACCAGACAGATCCGGTCATAATTTGGAATCTGGGTCAAGGCAGCATAGGTTGAATCAGTTCCACCGGAAAACATGACCGCAAGCATTTTTGGAGCCGGCATTGAATACTCCTTATTTATTCAAATATGTTTAGATTTCGCACAATTTTTTTTCAGTTATTATCCCACCTCCCTTTTTCTAATAAAAAGGGAGGGAGATAATAACTCTCCTCAGAAAAGGGGGAATGAGGGGAGTAAAGAAAATTATTTATCTTGTAATTTGGCTACAAGTTTAACAAGAGACAGGATTTGATCATCACGGACTTTGCCGCGGATTATGCTCCGGCAGACTCTGTTTTTATCTAAAATAATTATATTGGAGGTGTCTTTCTTCAGTTCCCAGGCTTCCCTCAAAGTAGCTTTTAAATCAAACAGAATCGTAGTTTTATATTTTTTAGCTTTTTTCCCGGCTATGGCTTTGATGGCAAAATTTGGTTTCCAGGTGGCGGCACAGTCGGCAATTCCAATGGCAATATATTTTTCGTTGTCAAGAGTGCCTGCCTTTCTGGCTTTTGTTAAAGCATCGGTAAAAGGTTCGTTAAGCTCAGCTTCATCCGGATCCACATAGTTGATAACCAGTACCTTCCCGGCCCAGGATTGCATGCTGAAAGCTTTATCATTCGCATCATTAAAAGACCAGTCAGATGCATTGACACCTCTTTTAAGTTCCTCTGCCTGAGCAAAAGTTGTCAGACCCAATAACATAAATAACAGCATTAATATTTTTTTCATAAATTCTCCTTTTGTTTAAATTATTAATTCCCGAATTATTAAAAAAAGTATTAAATATTTATAAACCAATTTTATTATTTTGCTATACTTTAGTGCCCCGGAAATATACATTATAATATGCAGATTACAAAGTTTATGCCAAAGGGAAAGGCTATCTGTCAAGGACTTGCTGTCAGCCGGTTTGCCGGCTGGTTTGGCCTCTAAATGTATGGTCAACAGATTTGCTGATTCGGACATAATGGCCATTTTAACTCAATTTTTTGAATCAATCCGGCTGAATTACCGAAACTCTTTTTTATCAATATCATATAATTTCATTTTTCTAAACAGGGTGCGGGAATTCAAACCTGAGCGTTCAATGACCTTTTTGATACGTCCGCTATAATGTTCCAAAGCAGATTTGATATAATCACGTTCCAGCCTAGCCACCTGTTCTTTAAGGGGAGGGTCAAGAGTTGTTACAGCCTGATACTCCTCATTATTTTCAGATGGCTGGACCTCACCTATTAAAAATTTTTTAATGGATTGGCCGGAATTCATGATAATCGTCCGTTCCACCACATTGGAAAGTTCCCGCACATTACCGGGCCACAGATGAGTGAGCAGCTCTTTGGCAGCCGCGGGTGTTATCTCCATTGGCTCACGGCCTATCTGGCGGCAGTGCTGATCGAGAAAATAACGGGTCAGTAATAAAATATCCTCTTTTCTGTTTTTTAAAGGTGGTAAATGAACAGGCACTACATTAAGACGATAAAAAAGATCCTGACGAAATTTGCCCTGTTTTACCAGGGTTAGCAAGTCCTCATTAACGGCTGCTATGATTCTCACATCCACCTTAATTGAAATTTCACCGCCAACCCTTTGAAATGTTTTTTCCTGGATCAATCTCAGTAATTTTTTTTGAACTACTGAAGATGCATTAGCTACTTCATCCAAAAAAATAGTACCATTATGGGCCTGTTCAAATTTACCTTTTTTGGTGGCCAGGGCACCGGTAAAGGCGCCTTTTTCATGTCCGAAAAGCTCAGATTCCAGCAGGGTTTCAGTCAGGGAACCGCAATCCACTGTAATTATAGGGCCTGATTTACGAGGGCTGTTATGATGGATTGCCCTTGCCACCATTTCTTTGCCTGTGCCGGTTTCACCATAAATTAAAACAGTGGAATTTAAAGAGGCTACCTTCTCAATAAGTTCAAACACTTTCTGCATAGACGGGCTTTTCCCAACCAGATTATTAACACGATATTTTTTTGCAAGTTCCTCGGATAAAATATTAATCCGGTCTTTGAGCTGCTGATTTTCAGCTTTTAGTTTAAAGTTAATTTCTATTTTTTCAAGCAAGAGGCGCACATGCTCAAAATTAATTGGTTTTACCAGAAAATCAAATGCACCGGCTTTCATAGTCTCAACAGCCGCTTCAATAGTGGCATAACCTGTAATCAAAATTACTTCAATATCAGGATATCTTTTTTTTACCTCTTTTAATACTTCCTGACCTGACAGACCGGGCATCTTCAGATCAGTAATAACCACCTGGCATTTATAATTCCGCAACTTTTTAATACCTGAATCACCGCTTAAAGCTGTCAGTACTTGATAGCCCCATTTAGCAAGCCTTAGTTTAAAAGTTTTCAGGATCGATTGCTCGTCGTCAATAACCAGAACTTTAAGTGTCATTAAGAAAATGCTCCTTTTTTGCAGATATTTATCAAGACAAAACCCGGGCCTGCTGGTCTGTAAATAATTTCAAAATATCCTGCCGGCTGAAAGGTTTTTGCAAAACCGGAATATGGGTATTTTTAACCTCTTGCAGAATCTTTTTGCCGGAAAATCCAGTCATAAAAACAAAATTTTTCAATGCCGGCTGGTTGTCACGGCAAAGCGTTTGAAAGAGCTCCACACCACCCATTTGCGGCATTTTTACATCCACCAGCATTAAATCATAGGTTTTTGATTTGATTTTTTCTAGTGCGGATAAACCATTTTCAGCTATATCTACGCTACTTCCCAGACTCAGAAGATATCTGGTCAATGTTCGGCTTAAATTTTTTTCATCTTCCACCACCAGTACTTCAGCAGGTATCCACTGGGCAGGAACCTGCTTATTATTTTTGGGTTGCCGGTCGATACTGGATTGGGGAAAACGCATAATAAATTTTGTTCCATGATCCAGTGGCGTTTCCACAGAGATGGTTCCGCCATGTCGCTCAATAATACTGTAGGCGATTGAAAGACCCAAACCTGTACCCCGGCCGGGTTGTTTGGTTGTAAAAAAAGGATCAAAAATCATTGATAGATTTTTATCTGAAATACCAGGGCCATTATCTTCAACTTCCATGATGATCCATTTTCGATTTAGCATGGTTCGGATAATAATCTGATCACCAATTCCCGATTCTTTGATGGCATCAATCGCATTATTAATAAAATTCATCAGCATCTGCTGAATCTGAGTAGAATCAGCCAGAATCAGCCCTGTTTTTTGATCGAGTTTCAAATTAAGTTTTATGCCCTCTTCCTCAATTTTCCGGGTTCGAACTTTGAACAGGTTTGTTATAATTTCATTTAGATTGATAAGCTCTTGCGGTGCTTTTTGCTGAGCCACCAAGAGTAAATTTTTTACGATTTTACTGGCACGTCTTGCATCTTCAATAATGATTTTTACAGCTTCATTGGCGTCAGTGCTGAGCTGTTCCTCTTCAGTTAAAAATTCCGCACATCCCAGGATACTGGTCAGAGGATTATTAATTTCATGAGCCACACCAGATATCAAAAGGCCTAAAGAACTCATTTTTTCAGCTTGAATACGGGTTCTAAGCAGTTCTGATTCAAGCTTTACCCGCTTGCTTACATCGTTGAGCATTAATATGGTGCCCGTGGCTCCTTCAGCCTGGGTCAGCAAGGGGCCGCACTCAACTTCAAAATGAAATCTATCCTGATCCTTATTACCATAAAGCATCATTCGCATTTGGCCAAAGGCGATTTCAGCCTGGTTGGGATCTTTGATCCGGGACCACAGGGCGCTGGTCCGGTAAAAACCTAATTCAGATAGTTTTTTGCCTAAAATCTTATGAGTTTTAATTCCGGCTGTTTTGAAAAGCGAGTCCATTTTAGGATTAGCAAATAAAAGACGATCATTATTATCCAGATAGATCAGAGCCATTGGCGCTGAATCAATCATATTTTTATTAAATTGTTCGGTTTCCTGCAAGGTTCTGGTGACCTGATTGATTTCCTCCTGCAGGCGTTTGGAGTACTCCTTTTCTTTTGTCAGCATTAGTTCCCGCAAGCGAACCTGGGTGGAAATATCGGTGATCTCAAGGGCTAAAAATTTAATACGGCCGTTTTCATCAGTAATCGGGTTAACGCTAAAAAGATACTTTTTCGGCGGCAGTTTGCCAAGCTGGAGTTCAATTTCAAGACTGCAAGATGCCCCTGCCTTGGCGCTGAAAATTGCTGTCCGCAACTCGCTCTGCCTTTTATAGGTATTCCCAAGTCTGGTCATGTCGCAGATATAATGACCTGTAACCTCTTCATAAGACATGTCCAAAGCATGCAAAAACGGCTTATTGCACACAATAATCTTGCCGTTTGGATCGGATTTCGCAATATAGGCGCTCATGGAATCAATCCACTTCTGGCCCTCCTCGCGCTCATCTTTTAAGCATTCTTCAAGTTTTTTAAGCTCGGAGATTACCTTGCCCTCGGAGTTTAAGGCAATAATATTTCCATTCTTGTCAACTATGGGCGAAACCGAAAATAGTGCCGGGACCCTCTCTCCATCAGGATTCAAAAAAGTGTCTTCTACCAGCATATACTCGCCGGACAGGGCTTTTTTAATCATCTTATAGGTAATATCTTTGGCACGTTGAGAATGGTTTCGCCAGGGAGTTTCACAAAAATGACGGCCCTGAACCTGCTCAAGGGTTGAGCCTATATTTTTTAAGGCTGCCTGGTTTGCATAAATTATATTACCTTCTATATCACACATTCCAGCCATTGTATCCAGTTGATCAATTCCATAAGCCATGATTTCAATAAACTTTTGAGGATATTGGGTCGGATCAAGCGAACTTAGTTTTATTGATTTCATTTTTATTTCTCCCAGGCATATCTTATTAAAGAGATAAAGTTATTTATATTCTGGTTATTCTTAGTTTACACTTTTGACGGTTCTATCTTTCCCGTTCCCACGCTCCAGCGTGGGAATGCATACCACACAGGGTTCCCACGATAGAGCATGGGAACCAGGCAAAAAGCAACATCTAAAAAATGTAAACTAAATTTGAAGGATGCCTAAAAAGTTGCAATATTCATACCATTAACCAATACCATAATGAACACGAAATATTCAAAGAACTTTATGCTCGTTATTCTTTATTTTTTTCAATATTTTATTATGATATTTATTTACAGCCGGAGCAACTACTCTTTTAAAATTTTAAATAGGACAACTTATGAATAAAAAAGCCAATTTGGCTGAAATCAAAAAATGATATGAATTTAAGGTGGTTACACACAAAAATAATTATTTATAGGTGATAGCTTGTCCTATTTTAATCAAAACTCTATATCTCTCCAGAAAATTTTAAAATCATCAAAAAAGTCTTAATTCATTGATTTATATCCAATTATCCCGGAAATAAAAATTAAAAACAGCCTGGCATACTCTTTGTAGTATCCTTTTTTCAGATGCAAAATCTACGTTAATTTTGCACTGTATTTAACAAAATACCATATAAATACAGGAATTTCAATTTTTGCGATATAAGGTGTTTAAGGGAGCAAAATCAGAAATGCTTATAAAATGTCATAAATGCGGCAAGGAAGGCTCCAAAGCCGAATTTAAATATCTTCACCTGGCAGAGAGCGCAGGACCTAATTCATATCGGCAATGTCCTGACTGCCATGCAGCTATTTATTGTTATGAGCTGGAAACTAATGATCCAGACTCTAAATCAGCCTGGGGTGCAGGCCATCTGCGAGGACAAATATTTACAAAAGCCAATTATAAATCTCATTCAGACAAATAGAGGCAGATATGAACAGTGAAACTTTAATCAGCCAGATTCAAAAATTTTCCGTAAACGATGGCCCGGGCTTTCGAACTAATGTCTTTCTAAAGGGTTGCCCGCTACACTGCGCCTGGTGCCATAATCCTGAAACCCAATCCTTTGGGCGAGAAATTTATTGGAAGACCCGGCTCTGTGTTCAGTGCGGGGAATGTCTTGAAGCATGTCCATCAGAAGCCATCAATCCGCCAATAGCCCCCGAAGAAGCCCAGAAGGAAAATTCCACATACCAAAAAATTATAACTGAAAAATGTGACTTATGCTTTAAATGTGTGGAAGCCTGTCAATATAATGCCCTTGAAATCGTGGGAGAACCCATGAGCATCGATCAAATCCTCAAAGAGGTAGAGCAGGACAGGGTGTTTTATAATAACTCAGGTGGCGGCATGACTCTCTCCGGCGGGGAACCAACCGCCCATGGGGAATTCGCTCTTAAACTCCTGGATGCCGCCAAATCCCGTAAATTGCATCTCTGTCTGGACACATCCGGTTTTTGTCAGTGGGACATACTAAAACAATTTGTGGCTAAAGTGGATCTTGTTCTTTACGACCTTAAGCATCTGGACTCAAAACTGCACCTGAAGATGACCGGGGTTCCGAATGAACCGATTCTGGACAATTTAAAGAAACTCACTGGCACAGACTACCGGATCTGGCTTAGAATACTTGTAATACCGGATTTCAGCGAAACTATCGAGTATCACAGGGATGTTGTGAAATTTCTTTTAACCTTGCCCCGTAAGGTGGATAGGATCGACCTTTTGCCATATCATAACTGGTGTGAGGATAAATATAAATGGCTAGGCAGGAAGTGGCTTATGGCAGACTACCAGGCAATTGATCCAGTGGAAGTTGAAATTTTAAAGGATATTTATGAAATGGCTGGATTTAACGTGACCGTTGGCGGTTCCGGCTTTGAAAATTAAGATACAGGATGTGTGAGATGGCAAAAGAATATGTGTTTGGAATTATAAATGACATTCAGAAAATGAGCATGAATGATGGCCCTGGCTATCGGACTACTGTTTTTTTAAAAGGATGCACCTTAAATTGTGAATGGTGCCATAATCCAGAGGGTAAAAACCGTTACCCTGAAATTATCCCCTTTATTTCCAACTGTACCGGCTGTGGTGAATGTTTAAAAGTTTGTCCAACTGATGCTATATCTCTTGACAGGGAAACCAGCACACCGCACATTGATCGCCGGCTCTGCATCACATGTTTGCAGTGTGTAAATGCCTGCCAGAGTGACGCTCTGATAAAATGGGGGAAAATTATGAGCGTGGATCAGGTTATGGAGGAGGTGTTAAAAGACAAGCTCTTTTATACCAACTCTAAAGGTGGGTTAACAGTTTCAGGAGGAGAACCCATGGCACAGCCAAATTTTGTGAAAGCATTATTTAAGGCCGCGAAAAAGGAAAATATCAACACTGCCCTTGATACCTGTGGTCAAGCACCCTGGGATGATTATGAAAAAGTTTTACCACATACGGATCTTGTACTATTTGATTTAAAAAATATGGATACGCGCAAGCATTATTCATACGCGGGCCTTGGTAATAAGCTGATTTTGGAAAACGCTGAAAAAATTGCAGAAAAAGAAATTAATATGAGAATTCGGATTCCTGTTATTCCAGGCTCTAATGATACAAAAGAGAACTGGGAAAAAACCGCTGAATTTATAAAAAAACTGGGTAAAGCGGTTCAGGGTATTGACCTGCTTCCTTATCATCCCTATGTGGGAGGCAAATATAAGGCATTTGGTATGGATTACCCTTACCCTGTGGGGGAGGGGCTGGAAGATGAATTAATTGAGCCCATTATTAAATATTTTATTGAATCCGCGCCCGAAGTTTCGGTGGGCGGCTAATCAATATTTTTATTAACTCACTTAAAAGGGGGCTGAGCATGGCAAGCTGTAATGAATGTAAAAGTTTTTTTTCCCTGGAAGACGACGACTCAATGGGCGATTGTGTTCGTCGAATCGTAGATCCCAGGCAGGCTTATTATCAGGCCAAACCCGTTGAAGCAGATAATGATTCTTCTAATTGTGCTTCATTTCAAAAAAAATAAAGAAAGGAAAAAAAGATTATGGCAACTACAGCAAAAGAAATTAAGGAATTCGAAGAAAAGCAGGAGTGGTGGTGGGTTGCAGAAAAAACCCGTTCTAGCAGGCTTGATTATTTGCGCAAGGCTGTTTGGAAAAAAGGCGCCCTTGGCGGCAATTACGCGCCAGGTATTGAGATTGATCTGGAGTTTCCTGAACTGTATACCGAAACATGGCAAGAGAATGAGGGTGATCCCATCATGCTGAGAAAGGCCAAGTCCATTGGCAATGTTCTGGAAAATTTACCGATTTTTATTACGGATCAATCCCAGATAGTAGGATGTGTGGGAAGCGCACCCCATAATATTGTATCTTACTGGCAGGGCGCCAGCATGATAAATGAAGAAATTTATAATGAGCAGGGAATTTTACCACAACCAGAAGAAAAATCTCTGGAACGTTTAGCTGCGTTAAACGAATATTGGGGCGGCAATACAGCTCTTGATGAGCTGGCAAAGGTTCTGGACCCTGAAGATGCTGTAAAATTTATGAGCGGCGCGATTGGCTGGGGAACTCCTTCTTCTGCTGTGGGCTACGCAACCAAAGATTTTCGTCATATCGGCAAAGGCTTTGAAAATATAATCGAAGAGATTGATGAAAACATGGAAAGGACTGATAAACTGCTGCGGGGAAACCCCTCGCCGGATCTGCTTCCTTTATACGACAAACTGCCTCGCTGGGAAGCCATGCAGGAAGTTCTGGACGCTGCTATCGAATACGCAGCGCGCTACGCCAGATTAGCCCGCATTATAGCTGAAAATTTTGAGACAGATCCAAAACGCAAGGAAGAGCTGCTGCGTATCGCGGAAACATGCGAACGTGTACCTGCCCAGCCGCCCAGAACTCTGCAGGAATCAATTCAGTATGATCATTTCGTGCAGGTAGTGGTGCGTTACGAAACTTATGAGGGAGCCATGCCTCACAGACCGGATTATCTGCATGGACCTTTTTTTGACAAGGACGTAAATATTAACAAAAGCATTACCAGGGATGATGCGCTTGATCTTTTGGGCGAACATCTGATTCGGACTTATGAAATCGGTATTTTTTCACCACGCTGGACCCGTGAGGGATTGCAGGGTATTACCGGCACCTGGGTTTGGACAATGGGTGGTGTGAATGAAGATGGCACAGATGCTTGTAATGATTGCACAACAGCCTATATGCAGGTTGCCCGTCTGGTAAGAATCGCCAATCCGACTTTTTCTTTTAGATGGCATCCTAAAGTCAAAGATGAATTAATGCGTGAAATATTTGAGTGCATCAGACACGGCCTGGGATATCCCTCTCTCAGAAATGACCCTATTCTGGTGGAAAATGCAATGTACTGGCATGGCCATCCCCTAAGAGAAGCCCGCCAGTGGGTGACCCAGTCCTGCATGTCGCCCTGCCCTCCAACAAAATACGGTTGTCAGCCATTTAGAATGGCTTCAGCCACTGCCAATTGTGCAAAAATTGTCGAATACACTCTTCATAATGGCTACGACAATGTGGTTAATATGCAGATGGGGCCGAAAACCGGTAATGCTGTTGATTTTAAAACCTATGATGAATTTTTTGAAGCCTGGACAAAACAGATGAAATGGCTGCTTAACATTCTGGTACGCACAGTTGCACTGGGCCGGGCCAAAGATCCTGAATTTTTTTCAAGACCAATACTGTCCGCTTATTATGAAAGAGCTGTGGAAACAGGTACTGACGCAGTAGACTATACCAACGGCGAAAGAGGAAACGCCTGGGTCACGGCATTTACCTGGGTGGAAAACGCTGACAGCCTGGCAGCCGTAAAAAAACTGATCTATGATGATAAGAAATATACCATGGCTGAACTGATTGAGGCCCTTAAGAATAACTGGGATGGTAAAGAAGAGATGCGGCTTGACTTTGTTAATAACGCGCCTAAATGGGGTAATGACGATGATTATGTTGACGACATAATGGTTCAGTGTCTGAAAACGACAGCAGCGCACGGCAAAGAAATCAAGTGCGTTTGTGGCAATAATATTCCAATATTACCGGAAAATGTCAGTGGTAATATTCATTATGCCAATGTTGTGAGTGCGTTGCCAAATGGCCGCAGGCTCGGAGATGCTCTGTATGACGGCGGTATCTCGCCTGGACCTGGTCTGGATAAAAAAGGGCCTACCGCGGTATTGAAATCCTGTGGCAAAATTGACCACGTTCTTGATGGCCGGGCCTTTTTGCTCAATCAGCGACTGTCTCCAACCCAGCTTGCTGGTGAAAAAGGCTATCAGCTCTGGAAATCATACGTCAAAAGCTGGGATGACCTTGGAATGGACCATGTTCAGTTTAATATGGTGGATGACTCTACTTTAAGAGCTGCTCAAAAAGATCCTGAAAAATACCAGGAAGTAATTGTCAGGGTTGCCGGCTACAGCGCCCATTTTGTGGATATAAGCCGCAAGACCCAGGATAATATTATTCAGCGTACTGTTCAGGGACTTGGTTAAAATAGTGGTTTGTTAAGAAGAGCCCCGGCTCTCTTGTCAATGCCGGGGCAAAATCAGTTTAATAAAAGTTTTTTTAACTGTTTGATATTAAAATCAAACAAAATATTATTAATTTAAGGAGGTAAAAATGAAATGTGTTGCTTGCGGCTTTGAAGGCCCTGTAGACAAATTCCGTTATCTTTATAATGCCAGGATTGATGCTTCCATGAGTATGCGTCAATGCCCCAAGTGTAATGAATGGAATGCGGTTGATGAATTAAAAGATGAAGCTTTGGAAATCGTTAATCCAGGTGATGCGCCTTGGGGCAAATCAGCCGGCATTGAAGGTATTTCAGCTTAAGTTTTTTAAATGTTTTGGACTTTGCCGCGGCAGATTCCAAAACATTTTCCAAAACAAATTATCAATTTATAAGGGAGATAATAAATGACCAGAAAAAAAAGAAGTTCCCGGCGGGATAATAAATGGAACCAGATGAGAGATGGTCTGACAAATCTTTCCACAGCCAAGGGGGTAGAAGCCAGAGAGACCGTTCCGGATATAGCCTGTGGAAAATGCAAAAATTTTTCAGAAAGCCCTTACGCATCCGATGGGCGCGGGTCTTGCTCTGTTGTTAAAACAGGCAGTGATTTTACTGTTGACCCACCGCTTATACTGCTGGAAGGTGATACTGGAATGATGTGCATGTTCAATATGGATGCCGCGAAATGTAGTCATTTTGATTTAATGGATATCATTGACACAGACGGCAATGAATGTGCTGATCCTCAATTTAGAAGGGCCCAGCGCCAGATGGAAAAAGCAATGAGTTGAAACTGATTATTTGCGTTTTTTAGTTTGCTGGGCCAATTGGCGGAAAAATACTAATATTTATTATATAAAGGATTAAAGATATGGATCTGATATGTAATCAATGCAACTTTAAGGCGGATTACACAGAGTTCAAATTTCTTTGCAAGTCAGGTTGATCGGCTTGCGGAGAAGCTGATCTCCGAAAGTGTCCCAGGTGTGGGAACCAATGTAATTTTTCACGAGCTGAAAGTCTGGAAATGGAGCAGAAAGAGATGAAACAGCTCTCTATGCGCCTTGGAGCAATTACAAAAACAGATGCTCCTTTAGTTCTTGAGGAAGCCGGCCGGATTATCAGCAAACTGAAAAAAGCAAATATGCGCTGGAATATTGATCCGCTAAATATTTTTTTAAAAAAAAAACAAAGAGAGCTATTTTTAGATCTCTAGGTTTGAGGATTATGATCTTATGAGTGATTTTAACAGTTCAACAGCAATTCCAAAAGCTGAAGAGCATTTTTATTTACCACTGGAAATAATCGAAAATCTTGGCCGAATAGAGCTGCTTTCCAAACGCCATCCAGTTAATGTCCTGATTGCAGGCAAGCAGGGTTGTGGTAAATCAACCATGGTCAAGCAGTTTGCAGCCAGGAATAATCGGCCACTTGCAACTTTTCAAATCGGCATCCTATCTGAGCCCGGTCAATTATTTGGTGAACACCGTTTAAAAGACGGAGAAACTTTTTATCAGCAGTTCCTTTTCCCCCAGGCCCTGCAAACTCCGGGCTGTGTGATTCATCTGGAAGAGATTAACCGACCTGAACATCCAAAGGCCCTTAATATGCTCTTTTCAGTCCTGGCTGAAGATCGTCAGGTCTGGCTGGATGAACTTGGCTCCATTAAAGTTGCCGACGGAGTTGTTTTTCTTGCAACTCTTAATGAAGGGGAAGAATTTGTTGGGACTGAAATGCTGGATGCTGCTCTGCGGGATCGTTTTTATGTCACCCTGCTGGATTATCTTCCCATGGATGTGGAAACTGATGTAATTCATCTAAAAACCGGAATTGATAAGGCAGACGCCTTAACCATCGTTAATATTGCTAACCAGTTAAGGGGAAATACCCAGGAGCCTATGGTTGTTTCAACCCGCCATACCCTGATGATAGGAGAGATGGTAGCTGTGGGCGCTTCGATTAGGGATGCTTTTATTAACAGTTTGCAGGTAAGCCGGGATATCCTGGAGTCAATTTTATTATCACTTCATTTTGAGCTGGGAGCGAAAAATGGCGGCAAGGGCACAACCTATCAAATCTACTGATTTTTTTGGTCCGGCAATGAAAATAATTTTGGCTGGAAATCAGCCAAATGAAAAGCAACTGGATAAATTGCTTGGTCTTGCCGAATGCAAAGAAAAAGGGATTTCGAGTTACTGGCGCAAGAATATTTCTCACCTGGAGTCATCAGAGCTGGCCAATGCACTGGGGAGCCTGGCTAAAATGGCTGGTTATCTCGGCGAAAATGTGGGCCGGATCGAATGGGCCGGCATGTCCCAAAATTGTAATAATAATATAGTGCTGGATCCTGGAATGGTTCTTGGGAAATACCCGATTCCGCCCCGCAAGTTTGATTATCTGGCTGGCCTGGTTATTCATGAGGCTCTTCATAAGACCGAATGGACTGATCTAGTGTGGAAAGGGCTTGAAACAGCTATCAGCCGAATGAAAATTATGGAAAGGATAGCTTTTCATAAGCTTGTATATACTGGAGAAGATATTTATGTTGATCAGATTTCCAATCAAACTGTTTTCGGCGAATACACCGCTATTTCACGTGATGTTGCATTTAAGGAGAGCAGGCAAATATTAAAAACCACTGCAACCGTTGATAAACTCATGTACCTGTGGTGGAAAAGGACATTTGGAAAACCAATAGAGCTGCTGGATGACCTGGGCCAGAAGGCAATGCTTCTTTTGGATAAGCTTAGCCAGGTATTATCTATGGTAGCTTTACTTAAAACAGGTCCCAGTCGGCGCTGTAAAGAAAGGACCCGGATTTATCTGGATGTATGGGAACAACTGAGAGAGATAGTAGCAGGTTACAGGCTGGTTGATAAAACATTATTATGGTATCCTGATTCACACAAAAAAACAGATAATCCAAAGATTTCCGAAAAGAATAAAAAAATCAAATCACTCAGAAGCGATGTCGCACAGGATATTGAAACACGCCTGGCCGTTAACTCTTCGGATATTACTCCGATCATCCGTTCAGTAGTAGGTGAAAATGATGAAGAGCTGATTCCTACTTCCCGCTGGGATTTTAATATTATTTCCCATCCGGTCATTGACCCTAAGCTGGTTTCGCGTTTAAAAGCTGTTTTTCAGCAATATGGAGAAAGAAAGATCGTCATCAACCGTGGCCTTACAGCCGGCCGTGTTGATAAAAGAAAGCTTTATCGGGCGCCTGTTTCCGGCCAGTGCTTTTTTGAAAAACAAAAAATACCCTCGCTGGACTGGAATATTTGTCTGCTGGTTGATGCCAGCGGCTCTATGAGTGGCCCCAGATGGCGAATGGTGGAAAATACTGTTGGTATCTTGCACAAAGCTTTCAAGGGTTTTCAAAACCGTTTGCAGGCCTTTGCCTATTTTGAAGTAGAGGGAGTTTGTATGATTTCCAGCCTTATCAAAGGCAAAACTCTTTTATCTGTCCCACCGGCAGGACAAACAGCATCAGGTCAGGCGATCATTGCGGCTGCCCATTATATGCCTAAAGACGTGAGAAGGCGATTTTTAATCCATATAACGGATGGCGAGTCCAATCTGGGCTCTGATGTTCACTATGGAATTGAATATTGCAAGGCTGAAAAAATTCATCTGGCTACTATTGGTGTTGCTTATAAAGACAAAAAAGCCATGAAAAAACAATATGGACGTATGATTCAGTTTCTGGATCATTTTGGGCAACTGCCTTTGGTAACTGAAAAAATATTGAAATGGGCTATGATTTATGATGCCAGGCAGAGTAAAGAGCTTTGTTTGAATATAAAAAAAATAAAAATAAAGGAGCAGTAAAATGAAATTATTTACAGAAGAATGGTTTAATGCAGCAGTTGAGAAATTGACAAATGATGATGATTTTCAAAAAAAAGGTGTGGGCTTTGACAGTAATTTGCATTTTAAAGTCTTAAAAGATCGAAAAGCCAAGCTCAGTAAAGATGTGGAATTTGGTTTATGGGTTCCTCAATGTGATAAAAAGTGGTTTGGAAAAAAAGATCCAGATGAAGTGGATATTATTTTAGAGGGCAAGGGCGGAACTTTAGAATCTGTATTCAGCGGTAAAAAAAATGTGGTCATGGCGCTTACCATGGGAGCAATCAAGCTGAAAAAAGGTTCTCTGGCCAAGCTGACCGGCAATTTAGGCGCTGTTAATCGTTTTATTGAAATCCTTGGATCAGTATAAAATATTATCGTATAGCTGACATACTTGTTTTAGAGATAAATGCGCATTCCTGTAGTTTTTTTAGCAGGTAATTATTTTTTTTAAAATTCCTTGCACAATACCCTACTGCTTTTCCTGCCGATAACCAGGCAGGATAAATAATTACAGGAATGCGCCTCTCCTAAAATTCATCTTACCAACTTTTCGGCTTGCCCCCTATTCCATCAGTACCTGTTTTTTGACTGAAAAAAGCTTTTAAGGATTGCCAAATGCCCAAGTGAAAGCTTTCTTCAGACATAACCGAAACAAAAAAGACAAAATGGCTGAAATGAGAAATATTCTGTATTAACAAATAGTTGTGACTGTTTATTCACTTTTTTGCGCCTAAGCGATAAAAATACGCATTCTTCTTAAGTGCAAATACTATTTATTTTAACTTTCAACTAATTGTAATTAAAAGATTTAATATGATTTCCCCAATACGGACTGATTTGGCATAACTTTTGAACATACTACATATAAAAGATATATAATCGAAATGCTTTATAATTAGATTAAAATTTAAAGATCAGTGAGTTAACGGAGAGTTGCATATGTTTAAAAGATCGAGTTCCTTTTCTCAAAAGATTATAGCAGACAGTCTGTTAGAGAGAATTCCCATGCTTGCTATTTCTGGTGAGGGCATAGTCGTGGATCGTATTTTAGACGAGGTCCTGGAACTTTTAATTACTCAAGTTAATGCTGATATCGGTCAGATCAGTTTACTGCCCAAGGCAGGACGCGTTGAAAAACTGCGAATCATTAAAGACAGACAACCCTGGCTTCAAAAAGGTAAAAACATGCATCTGTTTAATCCATGCAAGGGGTTTACCGGAAAAGTAATTGCCACGGGCAAAAGCATTCTCGTGGATGATATCTGGGCACAGGATGGCCCCCGGCACACCAATCCATTTTTGGAACTGGCTTCAAAAATGAACAGTTCATATATCGAAGAGATCAAAAAACCGGTTTCAAGTATAATTATTATACCCATTAAACGAGGAGAGGATATTTTCTGTACGGTGGAGCTTAGCCGTTATCGAAGCAAATCCGGTTTTACCATCGATGACCAGCTTGTCTTAGACGAATTTGCCAAACAATATGGCTCATTAATAATGGATTATGTGCTGGATATCAAAAACAGAATTGCATTTAAAACTGCGCATAAACGATTACTTGACTTTTCTCGCACTACTGCTTCCAACAAACCGGTTAACTATCGAAATGTGGTGGAGCCCTATGCCAAACTTTCAGCGGCTGATATTGTCCTTGCTTTTTTTAAAACCGGCAGTATTCATGATTCCAGTTATCGCATGGTGGTCTGGCAGGAGAATAATGCAGTGGAAATTTTGCTAAAAGATTTTATGCCTTCAAAAGAAAGTATTCTGCGTGACGATATCTACTCTCTTTTTCCTGTGGAAGGTATGGGCAGTGATGACCGCCTGCTGCGTTTCAGTGAGCGTATCATGTCCTACGAGGATATCAGTAAAGAAAAACGGGATATGATCGATGATATACTCAAAACGGTAAAATCTTATGTTGTTTTCCCTCTTCATACGCTAAGTCAGGAACTCGGAGCAATTATCCTGGGATCTTGCCGTCCAAAATTCTGGCCTTATCTGAACATGAATCCTTTTTTGGATCTTTATAACTCTTTATTGAAATCTTTTCTTTTAAACGAACGTGTGATTCAATATCTTTCCGACATAAGCCTTAAAATTCACAATCCAGGCTATTATTGCCTTGGCTCTTTAAAGGGGGCCATTGCGAAAGCTGCTCCCCAGCTTCTGGCAAATCCAAAAATTACAGAAGCCTTTAATGGCCTTGACAAACTATTTGGTGAACTGCATGATCAGGGAAAGATTTTAAGATGGCGAAATAAAAATATTTTATTTGTCAAATGGCTGCAGGTCTTTGTAAATCGAAAAAGCAGTGATTATCCAGGCCTGAAGATTAATTTAAAATATAACACTGATGATGATTATAAAACACGAATTCTTGCCAGTGACGAGCAGCTTGAAACTATCTTTGAAAATTTGATCTCAAACTGTGTGCGCGCAATTGCTAAACGTCAGTATAAGGAGAATTCCTTAGTCGGCGAGATTAATATTTTGCTGGAGCTGAAAGACAAAATGCTTGAAGTAAAAATTCAGGATAACGGGATTATTTATGACACTGTTTCCGGCAGAGGAGTTAACCAGATAAAAGAAGAAATGGAAGCTTTGGGAGGAAGCGTTTTTGTTGAGAAAAACCCTTACCAAACCAATCTTGTATTTCCTGTAAATTGATAAGGGTTTGCACAAAAATAAGTTGGCAATTTCAAGTGTTGAGGCACCAGGCCGGCAAGGCGCGAAAGTGCAGGAATATCAAGCATATTCCGAACTTTCGCAACGCAGCCAGGCTGGATGCATCGGCGCTTAAAATGTAAAGTTATTTTTGCGATAGCCCTAACCACCAATATTCACAATTCAAAAGTCACCATTTTTCATATAAAAATAAGGGGGAATTATGAAAGCTAAAGTATTGTTTTTTGATGACATTTTCAGTGACCTTTTCCGCAAGGAATTACCGGCTGACCAGCTAATCTGGGATGATAACTGGGTAGCGGCTTTAGAGCAGGGACTCGCAGAATCCGATCAGCGCACAGGCTTTTTTTTAGATCTGGTAAAATCCGGTAATATTGGATCATGTATTGATCAGATTAAAGCGGAAAAACCGGATATCGTTATGATAGATCTTTTCTGGCCTGCTGAGGCTGCCGCTAAATTCGGTGATCGTAATCTGGGAAGTAATATTTCCTTTGAAGCAATGAAACTTATCAGACAGGAATTTCCGGAATTACCCATTATCTGTTATACCTTAAAACCTGATAAGGAGGTAATGGATAAAGCTTACCAGTCAGGAGCTACAATTTTTCTGGAAAAAGTATCCCTGGCTCTGGCTGAAGTACAAAGCCCGTTAAAATATATATTGATATACCTGCTCAAAAAAAATAAATCCTGAACTATTTTAATTTACATTGTTCCAATGCTCCGGCGTGGAAATCCAAATGGTATGCATTCCCACGCTGGAGCGTGGGAACGAGAAAGCTATACCGTGAAAAGTATGAACTTATTATTAAGCGCTAAGGATATAATAAATGGCTGTTGAATCTAAAGCTTTAGATGACCCAAAGAGCTCTTTAAACTACCAGTGGATAATTTTTACTCTTCTTAGCTCATCCCATCTTTTAATGGCCATGTGCTATTATTCATGGGGACCTTTGGCTCCAACCCTAAAAGGCGTATTAGATATCAGCAACAGCCAGTTCGGCTATATTATTTCGCTGATGTATCTGGCAATGGTGGTGGTTTCAGCTCCATCAGGTTTTTTAGTAGATCATTATGGTGTAAAACGGATGTTATTTCTATCCTGTTTTCTGGTGGGCAGTGGTATGTCATTGCTGGCAGCTAAACCTTCTTACACCATTCTGGTTGCGACAGCTCTTTTGATGGGAATTGGCTATGGAATGATTAACCAGATAACCACCAAGGGCTTTGTTTACTGGTTTGAGGCCCAAAAACGAGGCACCGTCATGGGTATTAAACAGATGGGAGTTACCATTGGCGGAAGTTTAATCGGTATCTATATCCCTTTTTTCAGCATATATATGGGCTGGCAGCATGCTGTTCTGGTTTTAGGATTGATTGTTGTTGCAGTTTCCCTTATCTGTCTTGGCCTGTACAAAGAAAAGCCGACTGAGGATATTGATCTGGACCAGGCTGGTGATACGGCAAACAGTAAATTGCAAAAAACCAGTCTGCGTGAAGTTATGATGGAACCTAAACTGGTGCTTGCTACGATTTTAGCCTCTTTACTGGCTTTTTGTCAGGCTTGTTTAACATCTTTTTTGGTGCTTTATGCCCAGGAAAATTTTATCATCAATAATATAGCTGCCGGCAGTATGCTTACCATTGCAATGGTCGGCGGAACTTTCGGCAGGATTATTTTGGGAATGGTCAGTGACCGCATGCTCAAAGGTGACAGGGCAATGCCCCTGGCAATTATTGGATTGATCGGGGTACTTAGCAGTTTTCCATTATTATTCATAGGAAGCAATACTGCCTTATGGATACTATATATCATTGCGGCTTTTCTTGGAATTTCATTTATGGGCTGGAACTCTCTGGCCATGGTTCTTGTTGCTGAAATGGTCGGCCCTGATAAGGTCGGCTCAGTATTGGGGATTGTGTTTATGGCGGCCTGGGGTGCAATGGTAGCCGGGCCGGCTCTATTTGGACGGCTCGTAGATATGGGTGGCTACGCTGCTGCTTGGTTAATGGTCATGATATTATCAGGGTTGGCCTGCGCCGGATTTTTGTTTATGGCCAGGCATTATAAGCCTCAATCCTGATTTAAATTATTGGAAATCCAAAGCAGTTTTTTTATAAAAAAAAACAAAAGGAGTAATTAATGTCAGGAATTATTGATTTTTTGAAGTCAGTCGTCGGTATTTGCAATACAAAGGAGCTAAGTTCTGACTTATGGAGGCTTGAAAGAAAAAATATTATTCTTCAGCCTGGCAAGGTAATGGAGCTAAAAAAGCCTGGAGGAGCTGTTTATCTTAAAGGCAGAGGGCTTTCCAAACCGATTCTGGTAGTTCATACAGATGGCGATGAGTATGTCTGCTTTACAAATAAATGTACACATATAGGGGGACGGCGACTGGATCCTGTTCCCGGGCAATCAGCGCTGCGTTGTTGCAGTATCAGCCATTCAACCTATGATCTAAAGGGTAATATAATTTCAGGCCCGGCCAAAAAAAAATTAACCAGGCATAAAGTTGAAAAAACTGATGAAGGATTGATTATTTATTTAGATAAAAAAATTTGATGCAAAAACTTAAAAAACAGGAATCAGAAAATAAAAATGGAAATTTTGAATTATACTAAAGCACATAAAGATTTTAGAAAAAAAGTACGTGAATTTTTAAAAAAAGAAGTTATTCCCTTTGCTGATCTTTGGGAAAAAGATAAAATTGTGCCAAGAGAAATCTGGCAAAAGATGGGTCAGGCCGGATTTTTGTCTCCCACGGTTCCCAAAAAATATGGGGGGCCGGGTCTGGATCTGCTTTATTCCATTATAATAGATGAAGAGCTGGCTAAAACAGAGCAATACGGGCTGTTCGCCCCCTTACATAGCGATATTATCGTGCCTTATATCATTACCTATGGAAATGAAGAGCAGAAAAAAAAATATCTTCCTGGTTGTGTATCAGGTGATATTATAACGGCTGTTGCCATGACCGAGCCTGGTGCCGGAAGTGATCTGGCCGGCATGACTGCCACGGCCGTTGAAAATGGAGATGAAATTATAATTAATGGTTCCAAAACCTTTATTTCAAATGGTATCCATTGTGATTTAGTTGTACTGGCGGCCAAGGATCCAGCAGTCGAAAATCCCCATGCTGCAATGTCTCTTTATCTGGTTGAAGATGGAACTCCTGGATTTTCCAAGGGCAACAAACTCAATAAGATGGGAATGTGCAGCCAGGATACTGCTGAACTGTTTTTTACCAAATGCACTATTCCAAAGACTAATCTTTTAGGAGAAAAGGGGAAAGGTTTTTATATGCTTATGGCCAAACTCCAGCAGGAACGACTCATCTGTTCGGTAATGGCAGTGGCTGCAGCAGAGCATATGCTTGAAAAAACAATTTCCTTTTGTAAAAATAATCCTGTTTCAGGTAAACCAAAAAGCAAATCTCAGGTAAATCAGTTTACCATAGCGGAGCTTGCTACAGATATTAAAATCGGACGTAATTTCGTTAATAAATTGATAGCTGATCATATGGAGGGTAAAAATGTAATAATAGAAACTTCCATGGCTAAATACTGGACCAGCGATATGGCAAAACATGTGGCCGATAAATGCCTGGATCTGCATGGCCGGTTCGCTACTTTGGAAAGATGCAGTCTTTTACGAAACTGGCGTGATATCAGGGTGATGACAATTTTTGCGGGTACCAATGAAATTATGAAGGGTATTATTGCCAAATCAATGGGATTATAGCTATGGACCACATAAATAATTTTACTGCGTTATCGGTTGGAGATATACTATTAATATTATCTCCTTTCTCCGGCCTTGTGAAATTTATTATGTGATAATCTATAAACTTGATTTGTAAACAAGGGGAAGAAGGAAAAAATAATGGCAGTTAAAGTTAGAATTCCAGGTTCTTTAAAAAAATGGTTTAATGGTCATGAAACAGTTTTCTGCAAAGGCTCCACCCTGGCAGAATGCATTAATCACCTTGACGAAATGTTTGCAGGCATTCGGGATCAAATAATTGATAAACATAATGAGATTTCATCAGTTCTGATTTTTCTAAACGGTGATAATATTCGAACACTTGATGGTCTGTCAACCCTAATAAGCACGGATGATGAGATCTCTATTATTCCCCTTGCCGCCGGTGGATAGCCGGATAAAAAAGGAGACCGGTTTTGATTATTGATAATCCAAAATCCCATTTTATTCTTGTTATTCATCCCAGGATTTTAAATGGGGGAAAATATACAATCTATCAGGGTAGCGAGATGAATAATGGGGAAGTTATGCAATACTGGGGCAAATGGCTTGTTCTTGGTGAGCCTGACTACCTGAAAATTCTGGCAGACAAATTTGACCCACTGGTGGAAAGCGAAAAAATTCCCTGCATTAAATATGACAGGCAGCCTTCAGCTAATCTTGGCATTAAAGAGTGCGTAATGATGGTCTATTGTGACAGGCGGGAGCGCGATCACATTTGGAAGATTCTGGAAAAACACGGAATAAAACTTAAGGCCTGGGTTACTGAAAAAGAAACCATGGAGATGTGGCTGCCTGGCGGCAAATTGATGGAACAATGGCTTGCCGGCACTGATTTTGATGAGGAAACCAAAAATAAAAATCGGGAGGATGCCTTGATGCGAATTAATCATATTTTAGAGCACTCTGAGGAAATATTTTCTCCATGGGCTCAATAAGACCCAGGGGCATTATCTATCAATAAAAACCGCTATATCCCGATAAAAAATTAATAAACTTTAGGAATTATAACTCATGAAAATTGATAATAAACAATTGAAAATTCCGTGTCTTGACCCAAATTTTTTTATTTTATCCGAAGACAAGGTTAATCTGGCCCGTTTTGAGACAATGTCCGGACGCCATCCAGTTAATATTTTATCCACCGGCAATCAGGGTTGCGGCAAATCTTCCCTGGTACGCCAGTTTGCTGGAATTTATAATCGACCACTTGCCACTTTTCAAGTAGGTCTGCTCGCGGAATCAGGTCAGCTTTTTGGACAGCAGCGTCTTAAAAAAGGTGAAACCTACTATAATGAATTTCTCTTTCCAAAAGCCATTCAAACTCCTGGTTGTGTGATTCATCTGGAAGAGATCAACCGTTCGGAAACCCCTCATGCATTAAATGAACTTTTCTCGGTTTTATCTGAAGACCGCAGTATCTGGATAGATGAATTGGGATTAGTGGAAGTAGCTCCTCAAGTTATATTTTTTGCCACCATGAATGAAGGAGATGAATTTACAGGTACAGAGGAAATGGATGCAGCCTTGCAGGATCGTTTTTACAGGATACATCTGGAGTATCTGCCTCAAAAAGTGGAAAGAGAGGTTCTTGTAAGAAAAACCGGAATAGAAAAGGATAAAGCAGATCAGGTTTTGCGGATGGTAAACCAAATTAGAAATAATGACCAGCTTGAAATCAGCATTTCTATCAGACATAGTTTAATGATTGCGGAAATGGTAGCCCTGGGAGCATCTTTACGAGAAGCAATGATCTATAGTTTGCAGATTTCCAAAGATATTTTAGAGTCTCTGCTGCTGACAGTACAGGTGGAAACCGGCGAAATTGAAACTGAAATGGATGAGTATCTTCTTTATCTTCCGGAATATTAATCTATGGCTTCCTCCCTGCACATAAGCAAAACAGGCAAATAATGAAATCATACTCCAGGTATTGGCGTAAAAATAGGTCCCGCCACCAGTCGACTGAACTGACTCTGGCCCTGAGAGCTTTGCGTAAAGTTAGCTGTCATCTGGGGCAAAATATAAAACCTGTTTTCTGGAAGGGGATGGCTCAGGATGATGACAGCAGTATTTTGCTTGATCCATCATCTTTTAAAAACAGATATCCCCTTCCCCATAATACTTTCGATCTTTTGGTTGCCCAGGTAGTTCAGGAAGGTCTATCCTCCATGGAATGGCGGGAATGGATTTTTCATCAGGTTTTACAAAAGGTCGGCCGACTGGATGGGAAAATAAAACCTTTTTTGGTGCCTTTAATAAGTTCTGCTGAAAATATTTATATTGATCATTTTACAAAATCGCAGATATGGAATTTATATCTGGGCAAACTATGGGATTCAAAAAAAAAAAGCTGCAATCGGGATTTGAGTTTGCCGCCTAGCCCTGAAAGCCTGGCCGGAGTGTGGCAAAACAAGGCATTGACTACTAATAGGAATTCAGATTTACACCAATATTATGATGATCTTTTAATTATTTTAGATAATTTTACGCCTAAAATTCGAAGAATCAGCCTATATCCAAAAGTTTCGCAACGGCGGCTAAAACGCAAAGATCTTTATCTTGAGTTATGGTCAGCTATTAATAACACCCTAATCCAGTGGGAGGAGTTCAGGTTTTCAAAAACTGCGACATATTTTAATGATGATTCAGGTGTTAAACTTGAAGAAGATGAAGAAGAATTTGAGAACCAGAATAGATCTGCTGAAAAGTCTTCTGATTCAGGTTTAACTCCGGAAATAGTTGATGAAATCAATTCAATTATGGAGCAGGAGGATGCTGATCTGACAGAAGTAATTGCCGTGGCAATTCAAGATCCTGAAGCCGAGTTAATGGATACGATTTTCAAACAGGCCAGAGCCAGGTCAGATGTTCTTCCAGACAAAACCCAGGTTATTCGTTTGCGAAAAATTTTTAAAGAGCAAGATGCCCTGATTCAACGAATTCGCAAAAGACGGGTACGCAAGGCCCTCGCAGAAGGCAAGCTGGACGCCAGGCGTCTTTTTAGAGTTCCAATTGACGGAAAAGTTTTTAAATACCAGGAAAACCCATCACAGGATTATTTATGGCAGATCTGCGTAGTGGCAGATGCTTCTTCTTCCATGAACGGCAAGGTAAAAGGCTCTAAACCCTGGCTGATTGCTGAAAAATCTTTTGCTTCGCTTGCTGGAGCTGCCAGGGGATTTAAAAATTGTCTTGAAATTTATGCCTATTCTGAAGAGGGGGGGATCTGCAACTTAACCCGGCTTTATCAGAATGATCAATTATATACAGTCATGCCGGGAGGCCGGACACCATCTGGTCAGGCTATTATAGCCGCAGCTCTGAGGATGAAAAATAAGTTCAGGAATTCAATGATTATTCATATTACTGACGGGGCTGCCAACTGCGGACTGAATTTAAAAGAAGCAGTAAAATATTGCGAAAAAAACAGGGTTCAGGTGTATACCATTGGCTGTGGCTGTAATCAGCAATCTAAAGATTTTTTAAGGGAGTGTTTTCCTGCCGGGCATCTGTTTTTCTTGAAAGATATTCATCATCTGGCAGATGGGTTTGAAAAATTATTAAAACAGAAAATATTGCGAAGATAATCCATTATTTTAAAAAAAGAGCAACAAAGGCAGTTTGACATTGCCCTGTTGCTCTTTTTTTTATATTAAAAATTAAATTTTCTGCCATCCGCCAAGTGTATAGGTGTGATATCGCACCTATACACCAGTCGGCTGGATGCGCATCTTTCATTGCTTATTTTGCGATAAAATGCTCAGCCCACTTATGGCCTTCGACCTCTTCATCCGCACTTACCGGTATTGATTTATAATAAGCTTGTCTGGGATCTACTACCCTTATAACTATATCTCCCATAGAAGAGTCGTCCTCATTTGGAAAAAAATTTTTAGATTGTCCCCATTCTAACATAATTTATTACCTCCTTTTTTTTAAAAAATTATAATTAAATTCCCTGAATGGTGCGTTGAATAATATTATCCTGAGTTTTGCGGCTGATATCCACAAAATGCGCACTGTAGCCGGCAACTCTGACAATTACTTCCTGATATTTTTCAGGGTCTTTTTGCGCGGCTCTTAAAGTAGCATCATCTACCATGTTGAACTGAACATGATCGTTTCCAAGATCAGCCCAGGTTTTCATATAGGCTCTCCACAACTTATATCCTTTCTCACCAGCGAGCTGGGTTGGAGAAAGCCGCTGATTGAGAAGAAAAGCTCTTCCATCGGTAATCCGATCAATTTTTGAGCAGGATTTAAGTACGGCTGTAGGCCCATTTTTATCCAGGCCCGGTCCTGGCGAAATACCACCGTCATACAGAGCGTCTCCTAAACGGCGTCCATTTGGCAGGGCGCCCACAACATTTGCATAATGTATATTGCCGGAAACATTTTCCGGTAAAAGCGGCCAGGGATTGCCGGAGGGATCTTTCATCTCCCTGGAATGTCTGGCTGTTTCTTTAAGGCATCGAATCATTATGTCATCCACATAATCATCATCATTTCCCCATTTCGGGGCATTATTGACAAAGTCAAGCC
>JASFBJ010000286.1 GCA_030149585.1 Desulfobacterales bacterium
GCTTTATAGTTAACGAAGAGTGAGGTTTTGCTATCGTTTAACCGCTTCCAGAAAATGATTATAATCAAAAATTAATTATTATACAGATACTATATCTAATTCTTCATTGCTGTCAAGGCATCATTTAAGCCGGCAGGGATTTAGATTTTGGTAATGATGCAACTCGAAGGAATTACGGATTTTCGGATTTGATCCAATAACACGGATAGAATTTCCTGTTTTAAAAAGTCCTGAGACTATTTAATTTATTATGTGATTAGCTTATAACTAGTTGATTAATCTAAAAATAATTTTTTTTTAAATTAAGGCATACCGTTTGCAACGATGTGCCAGGATGTTAGATAAAATAATTATACTCCAAAGAGCATCCCCTTTTTTTTGGAGTATAGTTCAAAGGAGAGTTTCAAAATGATGATGCTATATTCAAGCAGCAAAAACCCAATGGTCAAAAGACTTAAGGATATTATGAAAACAAGAGTCAAAGGCCGGAAAATGCTGCTTTGCCATACTTTCAGCGACCTTTTTCACAGGTTGCACAAGCCCCATCTGGATTTGAAACTTGTGGTTTTAATGGCAAATAATACCGATGAGTTACATGAAATTCTGTCGCTGAAAAATTTTCTGATTGATTTGCGAGTTGTTTTAATTTTGCCGGACAGGGATCAAAAAACAGTTGCCAAAGCCCATATTTTGAGTCCGAGATTTTTAGCATACACAGACAGTGATTTTGAACAGGTTGAAGCAGTAATCGAAAAAATGGTTAACGTCCTTTATCCACCGATTTTATCAGAATAGATGATAAAGGCATAACAGGAAATTGATCTGAACTGATTTTTATTGAATATGAAAAAGCGCCTGTTAAATTATTTATTAGGCTTGCTGGCCTTATGCAGTTTGCCTCTATTTCCTTCCCAAATTTGGGCGGATCTTAGGAACTCTCCTTCATGGTTTGACACCAATTCCCCTGGCCAGGCTCCTGACTGGCATTATCGAATTCCCGTTATAATTCCTTTTAACGCCCAACCCAATAATACTGTTAAGCTAAATATTGATTTCAATAATTTATTGAGCCAGTTAAACATCAGCGGAAGCTTTGATCCTGATTCAGTACGGGTTGTACGGGAAAATGGCTTGCTTTGTGAAACCCAGGAATTTTGTGACTCTGTTTTTAATGATGCAACCGACTCTTTAAATAATGCTCGGGGTCAGGTTCGTTTTATTTTGCAGGACCCAGGTCCTGGAACCTGTCAGATCTATTTTGATATAACTGAAAATGGCTTAAAAACAGCCTGGCCCGCTGCAAGTACTCTTGACGGCAACTTTGAATTCAGCACAACAGGCACTCAAGATCCTCCTGGCTGGAGTGCAACAAAAACCAATGCCGGTTTTGACGCCCAGATTCGTCCTTTGGAATCACCCAATGTTAATACCAATGGCGCAGCAACAGGAAATGGAGCGCCTCCGATTATAACCGACGGCACGCCCCATTCCGGCCGGTTTTCCTATCTTTTGGGGTGTCGCACCAATAATGAACCAGGAGATGGGAATCCAGCTATAACTCTTTCCAGAATTATTGCAGTGCCTGCCTCCAATGCCGGGAATATCACAATCCACTACAGGGTGGAAGGCTGGGACAGCGCGACAAATAACAGCACCCGCTGGGATTATTTGAGTATCAGGCTGCGAGGAGCAACTACAACTGAACTTGTGGGCCCGGCTGCCGGTAATTATACATCTTTGCCCTTTAGCCCTAATCTGGGTGATAACCTCGCCGGCAATAACCGATCCGGGTATGGCCAATATAATGGCTGGGATACTGATACCAGAGGGCGGCACCGCTCCGGCATGACTTTGGCCAGGGGTTCTGAGCCCTGGTTTAGCGTTACAGCTGATTTAACGCCATTTGCAGGTCAAACCATTAGTCTTGAAATCACCACTCGTCATATCACCTTATATCGTTCCTGGTATCATATTGATGATGTTGAGTGGAGCCTTGTCAATGGGACACTTGGCATTCCCCAGGCCTTTGGGCTAAACCTTATAACACCTAATGATACATCTTCAGGCCTGCCGACTGTTTATAATGTGGGCAGCACCCTGAACATTACAGCCTGCATAGACGCCCGGCCTGCGGCAGCTATTTTGCCGGTAACCGCCAATCTATACGATCCGGCCAATACTTTAATTGCCGGAAATATCGAACTTTTTAATGACGGTACCCATGGCGACCTTATCGCCAATGACGCCACATGGACAAATAACGGCACCATCCCTGCTGATCCGACCTATACATTTTTATTATCTTCAATACCCGGCAATAACTGGCAGGTACAAATTTATGCAAAAGATGCTTCCCAGAGTCTGGGGGCGGGGGATGACGGCCTGATTAAAATTCCTGGACAACCTGATATGCCAGTCAATCAGGCCAACTATTATAATGTTGATAGGCAAATATTTACTTTGCAAAATTCACCGGACATTCTGCTTGTGAAATCAGTGAGTACCTATTCTGATCCAGTCAATAATACAAATAATCCAAAGGCTATTCCAGGAGCCATGATGCTGTATAATATTACAGCGTCCAACCAGGGTTATGGGGCAACTGATAATGACTCTTTAGCTATTACAGATCAGGTGCCCGCAGGTACGGCTCTTTATGTGCAAGATCTCACAGGTTTTGGCAGCGGGCCGGTTTTATTTACAGATAACAGCCCTGCCAGTGGATTGACCTGTCAATTTATCAGTCTTGGAAACAGTTTTGATGACCTGGCTTTTTCAGAAGATAATGGCCTGACTTATAACTACACGCCCATTCCTGATGCCAATGGCTGTGATGCCAATATTACCCATCTGAGGATTATACCCAAGGGTGCTTTTTTGGGTACCTCCGGAGGGGCGCCACCAGGTTTCAGCCTCAGATTTCAGGTAAGGGTGCAATAAAAAAAATATAAGGGAGATTAATATGGCAATTTTTTTAGCAAGCAAAAATAATTTAAAGCTGAGGGCTCCGCCCCTCTTTTTTGATCAACAAGCTTTTTGGCAGTGAACCTGAGGAATTTACTGCCAAAAAAATTATAAAACCCATTTAACCCGAAAAAAGGAAAAGGAAAAAAATGAAACATTTGCCCAAGTGCGCCCTGATATCCCTGATCATTATTCTCCAAGCCGGCCTGGCTCTGGCCGTAGGTACTACAGCCGGCACCACCATTACAAATCAGGCAAGCGCCAATTATAGTGTCAGTGGTTCCAGTTTTACTGAAAACAGCAATCCAACCACAACTCAGGTAGCTGAAATCCTGAATATTACAACTACCTGGCAAGATGCCGCAAATATAACCGTTCATCCATCAGATACAGCCCAGGTATTGACCTTTCAGATAACAAATACCGGAAACGGCAGTGATTTCTATACCCTTACCGGACTCAGCACTCTGGCCGGAGATAATTTTGACCCTGGTTTAACAAATATCTATCTTGATACAAATAATAACGGTGTCTATGATTCCGACATAGATGCCGTATATACTGCTGGTTCAAATGATCCTACTCTGGCTGCTGACGCCTCTGTAATAATATTTCTCCTGAATAATATTCCAGGTGCTGTATCTGACGCAGATCTTGGCAACAGTCAGTTAACCGCTGCTTCAAATACAGGCACAGGCTCTGCCGGCACAACCATTGCCGGAGAAGGTGAAAGTGGCACAGACGCGGTTGTAGGAACTTCCGAAGGGCAGTCTGCTCAAACAGGAACCTATCAGGTTTCGACTGTTGTTGTCTCTCTTATTAAAGCATCCACCATTGCCGACCCTTTCGGCACCAATGAACCAGTGCCTGGAGCCATTATCACCTATACAATCACAATAACTGTCACAGGTTCGGGAACAGCCCAGGCACTTATAATCACGGATGCCATACCGGCTAATACTATCTATCAGGCCGGAACACTTAGCCTGGGGGGCGGCGGTTTATCAGATGGCGCTGACGGAGATGTCGGAGATGTCGGCGGCACCACTGCTGGAACCGTTACGGTAAACCTTGGTGATTTAGCAGGGGGCACACCTGCCCAGAATATAAGCTTTCAGGTGGCTATTAATTAAACAGTATTAAATTCAGGTAAAAATCAGCCCGCCATTTTCTAAATAGATGGCGGATTATTCCATTTGAAAAAAGGAGGAGTAAAAATGAAACATGCAATGGTTTTTTGTGTATTAACCCTTATGGCTCTTTTTATATGCGCGCCATTTCTTTATGCTGGAAATTCAGGTCAAATCACACTGGAATCAAAGGCAAAAATTGAAAAACTTGTTTTTAACGAAGAGGGCATGCAGGAACTTAAATCACTTCCAGCAGAAAGGGTAATTCCTGGAGACGAGGTGATTTTCAGCAATAACTATGAAAACATCACCAAATCACCTGTGGAAAAAGTGGTAATCACCAATCCTGTGCCAGAACATATGATCTACCGGGCTGGTACTGCCAGGGGTAAAGGTACCATTATTTCATTTTCAGTGGATAAGGGCATGACCTATGCTCAGCCTGAAAAACTAATTATTTCAGACCCGGCCGGTAACCTGTTGCCGGCCAAAGCCTCGGACTATACCCATATTCGCTGGGCATTTGCAAA
>JASFBJ010000287.1 GCA_030149585.1 Desulfobacterales bacterium
GTTTGCCTTAAAATCACGATTTTTCGCATTTTTTGATATTTTGATGAAAACAATTCCCGAATTTTGAATAAACGCTCTGTCTCTCAAAAGAAACTCGCAAATAAAGCCAATTTCTTAGATGAGTTGGAGAAGTTATTTCGTCCCCGTTCCTTATATTTGCCCCTATTCCGGAGCAGCCAGAGCAGCCAGCTCCTCTTTGAGTTCATCAATAATATCATAAAGCCAGGCAACATCCTCAAAAATCAGTCGTCCAGCCTTTACCGGAGCTCGATCTGAACCATCCTTTTTTTTTAAAATTCGGGGGCCGATCTGTAATTTAGGTTCCCCCTTACCATATTGATTAATAGAAACCAGCAATCCAGTCTCTTCACATTTCCAGGTTTTAAGAACCTTATCCAACTCAGCATCGTAAGCCATCTAATTCTCCTTATCTCATACAGATTTATAATAATTAATTTAATCGCGTTAGGTATTTTCCATGAATATAAAATTATTTCGCTGGAACCGATATTTTAGAAAAATCAGCGATGGATGCAAAAAGATCTGCAACCCCGCCCAAAAGCGCAAGTCTGTTACCCTGTATTTTTTTATCATCAGCCATTACCATTACATCTTCAAAAAAAATATCCACCTGATCCCGTAAGGAGGCAATATCCAAAAGAGCCTGTTCCAACTGCCCCTTGGCTATATTGACTTTAACTGCCCCCTTTACTTTTTCACAGGCAAAATACAGATCTGATTCAGCCTGTTTTTGAAAAAGATCAGGATTGACAGTCTGATTATTTTGTTCTCCGGCTTTTTTCAGAATATTGACAACCCTTTTAAAGGCCGCTGCCAGGGGTTCAAAATCAGGCTCATTTTTCATTTTTTCAAGAGCAACTACACGATTCCTGACATCTTGCACATTATCCGCTGACACGCTAATCACGGCCACTATAATATCTTTGGAAAACCCTTCTTCAACAAGTATCCCGCTCATCCGGTCTTTAAGAAAAGTAAAAACTCCGGCAGCTGTCCGGTCAATTTTATGCTCTGGTTTATGCTCTGGATTATGCCCTGGTTTTTTATCTGCGATGTCTGCAAAAAGGGACACACTGGCTTTGATCAGTTTGCTCAGTGAGACTGTCAGGTTATTATCCCATAAAATCTGAATAATCCCTATTCCAAGGCGCCTTAAGGCATAAGGATCAGAGGCTCCAGTGGGAATCAGGCCGACCGCAAAGCAGCCGCAAATTGAATCTAATTTATCGGCAATCCCAAGTAATGCTCCAATTAAGGTTTGCGGCAAAAGGCCTCCTGAACGAACCGGCCGATAATGTTCTTCCACGGCAAGAGCCACTTTTTTGGATTCTCCTGCTTTCAGAGCATAAACTCTGCCCATGACTCCCTGCAGCCTGGGGAATTCAACAACTGCCTGGCTCACCAGATCAACTTTGCTAAGAGACGCAGCCCTAATCAAGCTGGTTTTTAATTCAGGAGCCACTAAATCTGCTAAAAGACCGGCCAGCCGCTCTATCCGCAAAGTTTTCGCGTGCATTGACCCCAGTTGTGCCTGAAATAAAACACCTTTTAGTTTTTCCAGCCAGCTCGCCAAAGGTATTTTCAAATCCCCTTCATAAAAAAATCGGGCATCTGCCAGCCGTGCTCTTAAAACCCTCTCATGTCCTTTTGCTACCAGATCCATATCTATAGCGCGGGTATTATTAACCGCAATAAAATAATTCAGCAGCCTGCCTTGCGAATCAATCACTGCAAAATATTTCTGGTGTTCCCGCATCGCTGTAATCAAGATCTCTTTTGGCAACCCAAGGAAAGCATTATCAAAACGCCCGACTGTTGCAAAGGGGATTTCCACAAGATTTGTTACAACATCCAGCAATGGCTCATCTGCTAAAACAGTTCCTCCAATCCTTGCGGCAGCTGCCCCAATTTCTTTTTCAACTGCCTGTTTTCTTTCCAGAATATCCACTATTACATTTGCTTTTTGCAATTTAGACAAATAATCAGAAAAATTTTCAACTTTTATTTTTGCCGGACTCATAAACATATGTCCTGCAGTAAATCGATTAGTTCTTATCTTTGGGGCAAGTTCAAAAGGAATAATTTTATTGCCCAAAAGAGCTACCAGGGAAAGGATCGGTCTGGCAAATTCTATTTGTAAATCTGACCACCTCATGGTTTTTGGAAATGGAATTTCTAAAATAACTTTAGGCAGGATCTTTTTTAAAACAAATAAGCTTGACAGTCCCTGCTCGGTTTTTTGAGCATAGAGATAGCGACCCTTCGGGGTATCTTTCACGAGAAGTTTATCTGGTCTAATACCTGTTTTTTCGGCAAATTTTTGAGCGGCAATACCAGGTTTTCCAAGATCATCAAAAGCAATTTTTTCAGGCGGCCCCATGACTTCAAAGGAAATTGATTTTTGTTTGGCAGCTACATCTTCAACTGAAATTATAAGGCGCCTGGGTGTTCCATAAGTTTTTGCAGGGCCATGCTCAATCCTTTCCGCCTCAAGCTGTTTTAATAACAGGGAGGCCATTGCCGACAAGGCTGGTTTAATATATCCGGCTGGAATTTCTTCGGTTCCAATTTCCAATAATAATGTACTCATATTCACCTCAAATTTTGTCCTCGTTCCTAAGTAAGGGGAACCCCATGCTTTCTCTCTGATTCAGATATGCTTTTGAACAAGCCCGTGCCAGATTGCGAATTCGGCCGATATAACCGGTCCTTTCAGTAACACTGATAGCGCCTCTGGCATCCAGTAAATTAAAAGTATGAGAACATTTCAAACAATACTCATAAGCCGGCAAAACCAGATTCTCCTTGATCACTCTTAAAGATTCAGCTTCATAGCGATTAAATAAATCAAGAAGCATTGCAACATCAGCCTTTTCAAAATTATAGGTGGATTGTTCCACCTCCTGCTGATGATGAACATCCCCATAGCTGACCTGATCATTCCATTTTAGATCATAAACATTGTCAACACCTTGCAAATACATGGTAATTCGTTCAAGACCATAGGTTAATTCCACTGAAACAGGAGAAAGCTCAATGCTTCCGGCCTGCTGAAAGTAGGTAAACTGGGTAATTTCCATGCCATCCAGCCAGACTTCCCAACCCAGGCCGGAAGCGCCAAGAGTAGGCGATTCCCAGTCATCTTCCACAAAGCGGATATCATGTTTCACAGGATCAATGCCAAGGCTCTTAATACTTTGCAGATAAAGCTTTTGCACATTGGCCGGCGAAGGCTTTAAAATTACCTGATATTGATAATAATGCTGCAAACGGTTTGGATTTTCGCCGTAACGACCATCAGTGGGTCGTCTGGAAGGCTGAACATATGCTACTTTCCAGGGTTCAGGACCCAGCGTTTTTAATAAAGTAGCGGGGTGAAATGTGCCTGCCCCCACCTCTATATCACAGGGCTGGAGCAAAACGCATCCTTTGCGGGCCCAAAATTTTTGCAAAGACAAAATTACATCTTGAAAATTCATTTTACTTCCTCGTTATCTATATATCTTTTTTATTCTAAAATTAAAAACAGCATCTCATATTCAACAAACCCCACTATCGGCTATAATTACTTTCATTAAAGCAGCATTTTCCCGCTTGGCAATAATTTCCTGCCAGTTATTTTTAAGCTTGCTGATCTTTTCATCAGGGCAAAGCGCCCAAATACATCCACCCCCGCCTGCACCACAAAATCTGGCCCCGCATTCGTTTTGGCCGGCGCTTTCAACCAGTTTAACGCCAATATCATCTAAAACATCCGGTGTTAGCTGACGGCGAATCGCTGTTTCTTGATTCATCAATATAGCCGCCCTTTTAATATCAAAGACTTGCAGAGCCTTAATAAACTCATGAGTATAATGAATTATTTTAACCCAGTCTTTTCGGCATTTTCCTTTTAAAAAAAGGCGAACCCACTGACTGTTAATATTTTTTGATTCATGTGGATTACCGCAATAGGCCAGCAAAATATGTTTAGCCAGTTTAGAATGATTCTTTTTTTTAACCACTACTTTTTTGCGATATACCTGAGCATCCTGCCTTGCCTGCCAAAACCAGGCATTGACTCCGCCAAAAGCCGCAGCCAGCTGATCTTGCAAACCGCATGGCACCCCGGCCACACTCTCTTCAAGGGCATGGGCTGTTAAAGCGATCTTTTTCCGATCAAGACCTGCCTGCTCAAAAGGCGATTTCAAAGCTTTTTCAAAGGCAGCCACAAGGGCTACGGCCGCTGCTGAAGAACCGCCCAAAGCACTGCGCGGAGGTGAAGTAGATTCAATAATAATATGAACCCCGTCAGCCTGATAAAAAGCAGCCACCGCAAACATCAGCCCCAAGGGATGCTGAAACGGCATCTGATCAAAGGCAAATTCAGCGCTTTTAAAACCACGTGAGGATATTTTAACCCTTCCTTTGGTGTATGGCGCAATGCTCACTGTGGTTCTTAAATCCAGCGCAATATTAAAAGTGCATGGCTTAAAAAGAGCCAGCGGATAAAAAAAGGTTTTAATATCAAGAGTCCCTCCCAAATCCAGACGGCAAGGAGCCGAAGCTCGAATTATTTTGTCTTTCAGAATATTATGCAGTTTTTCAGTCATAATAATATC
>JASFBJ010000288.1 GCA_030149585.1 Desulfobacterales bacterium
TCAAAAACATCTATAAGCAATAAAGCTGCTAAATGCCCTTATTATCTTATATTTGACGGTAAAGGGAAAATGACGGAGGTTATTGATAACCCATACCGGGATGCAAGCCGCAGGGCAGGATCTTCAGCGGCAAATTTCCTTGCCCAAAGAGACGTTACCATTATAATTGCAGGGAGGTTTGGTTTGAGAATGATTAATACACTAAAAATTAACAACATAACTCATTTTGAATTTGAAGGCCGTGTTGATGATGCTGTAAAAAAAGTTTTAAAATAAATTTAGGAATTCTTTTTTGATTTTTTACGGAAATCATGGCGTCCTTCAAATTTAGTTTACACTTTTTAGATGTTGCTTCTTGCCTGGTTCCCACGCTCCGGCGTGGGAACCCTATGTGGTATGCATTCCCACGCTGGAGCGTGGGAACGAGAAAGCGAGAACCGTCAAAAGTGTAAACTATCTTTGGATATTAATGAAGGATGCCGAAATCATCGATATTAGTTTAAGCTGCTTTTGGAAAAAGGAGAAAAATATGGCTTTGGTTCAGATTGATAATGTTTCAAAAATTTACCAGACAGGTGAGGTACAGGTAAAAGCCCTGCAGGATGTAACACTTTCCATTGGCAAAGCATCTTTTGTTACTTTTGTAGGGCCTTCAGGGAGCGGGAAAACCACCATGTTGAACATTATTGGTTGTCTGGACCAGCCCACAAAGGGAAAGATATTTGTCGGCAATGCCCAGGTGGGTACTTTTAATCGAAGACAGCGTGCAGCATTCAGAGGCCATACCCTTGGATTTATCTTTCAGGCATTTAACCTTTTTCAAGTACTTACCACCTATGAAAACGTTGAATATCCTCTTGTGATGATTAAAAATGAATCAATATCAAAGCGAAAGGAAAAGGTGTTAAAAGTCCTTGAATCAGTGGGGATGCTTGATCAAAAAGACAAATTTCCCGACCAGCTTTCAGGAGGGCAAAAGCAGCGGGTTGCTGTGGCACGGGCTCTGGTTACACAGCCAAAACTTGTTCTTGCAGATGAGCCGACTGCAAACCTGGACAAAAAATCCGCTGTAAATGTCATTCGTCTTATGCGCGATATGCGGGATAAATTCAATACTACATTTATCTTTTCTACTCATGATCCCGGAGTCATGGAAGAAGCAGAGGTTATTCATACATTAGAGGACGGGAGACTTGTTTCTGGTTCGCGCAAAAATAATGTAGGAGAGATATAATGATTCGAATTTTTAAAATAGCTTTGCGGAACCTGATGCGATATAAGCGAAGGACTTTGCTGACTTCCATGCTGATCACACTCGGTTTATTGATGGTGATTCTTTTTTCAGGACTTGCCGGATCATTTAAAGAAATGATGATCGGACAAATCACCGACTCAAATCTGGCTCAAATGCAGATCCATAAAAAAGGATATGTCTCTTCTATAGATACTTCGCCGCTTAATCTGACCATTAATCAAAAAGAGTATAAAAAAATTGAAAAAACACTCAAGGAAAATTCCGATGTTGAGGCTTATTCACCAAGAATAAAGCTAAGCGCCATGCTGAGCAATTTTAAGGAAACCACAAACATCCGTTTAAATGCAATTGATCCTGAAAAAGAAATACAAGTTTGTCCCAATATCAGTGAACGTATGAAATTCAGTGGCGGCAATAAACCGAATATTTTGCTAAAACCAGGCCAAATCATTATTCCTGCAAAACTGGCCGCAGGTTTGCAAATTAAAATTGGAGATTCCGTGGTGCTTGTAGCCAACAACAGGGACGGCAGTGTAAACGGCCTGAATTTTACTGTAGCGGGAATCATTGAGACACTGCTGGGCCCCCAGGGCAAGGAAGGATATATGCATATAAAGGATGCTCAATCTTTGCTTCGTATGGGAAAACCTGAAATTATAGAAATTGCTTTGAGAATTAAAAAATTTGATGAGCTCGACAATGTTTATGCAGACCTTGAATTTGCTATGGCAAAGCTAAAAAATAAAAAAGGAAAACCTGTTTTTGAAATACATACATGGGAAAAACTTTCACCTTTTTCAAATATAGCCCAAATGATTGACCTAATGACTATTTCCATGAAAATAATTATGATCGCTATTGTTCTTATAAGCATTTTAAATGTTATGATGATGTCGGTTTATGAAAGGGTCAGGGAAATTGGGACAATGTCCGCCATTGGAACAGCACCATCCAAGATAATGGGCCTGTTTCTGGCAGAAGGGTTAGCCCTCGGGCTGATCAGTACCCTGGCCGGTAATATTATCGGTATCTTTGGAATTTATATTTTAAATATTTACAAAATTCGCTATGCTTTCGGCAGGATGGATAATCTTTTATTATCTCCGACAATCAGTTTTTCAGAGCTTGCCTGGGTTTCGGCTATTATACTGGTTGTGTCGGTTTTTGCCACTTTGCAACCTGCGTATAAGGCTTCCAGGATGGAACCGGTTGATGCTCTGGGGCATGTATAGAAATGAAAATTTGAAGAATTAAAATGAAATTCATTAAGCTAAGAGGTATATTATGAAGAAAATATTACCGGCAGTGTTTATATGTCTTTGTATATCTGTAACGGCATTTGCTTTTGACGGAAATGAAATGCTTAAAAAAGTCGATCGCAACCTTAACCCGGAAAGTTTTGAAATGTACAGAAAACTTATTAATATTGAACCGGACAGCTCAAAAAAAGAGTTTGTCATGTATTCAGTTAAAAAAGGAAAAGACAAGATAATATCTCTCTTTCTGGCGCCGGCCGGCGAAAAGGGGAGGAGCACCATGCGAATCGGGGAAAATATGTGGCTTTATATTCCAAATGTAGGTAAGCCGATCCGGATAACCAGTTTACAGTCGGTAACAGGAGGAGTATTTAATAACTCGGATATTATGCGTGTGGATTATAGCGCGGAATACAACTGCGAAAAGGTTGAGGCCACGGATAATGGACATATCCTTTACCTTAAAGCAAAGACAAATACCGTTGCCTATGACAGGGTAAAAATGTGGGTTTATGGTAAAAGACTTCTTCCTGACAAAATAGAATGCTTTGCTTCATCGAAAATGCTTATAAAAACGTTATATTTTAAAAAGGTTAAAGATTTCGGCGGCGGTATTGTGCGGCCCGCTGTAATCGAGACCGACAGCCCTCTTTATAAAGGATATAAATCAATTATCATTTTCGCAAAGGTTAAAGAAAGGGATCTGCCTGACGAAGTTTTTACTTTAAATTATATGTCAAAAATTGAAAGTCTCAGGCAATAATGAAATTATTGCTTCTAAGATTATTTTTTTTAATCTTTATATATATTTCCACGCCCGGATATATATTTGCATTTGCACAGGACAAAGATAAGAGCTCTGATATAATTGACCTTGATTTTGACATTCCTGAAGTTGAAAAAAAATCCTACTCATTTAATGCTGAATTTACAATATCGGAAAGCATAAAGGGATTTGATGAAAAAAGCCTGTTTTTTCATCAAAGATTTCCAAATGGCAGGGATGATGACATTTTTTTTCAAACCGATTTCAATCTCAAGGTTGAAGGAAGTTACCAGGTTAGTATAGTAAAACTTTATGCCCGCATTAATGGAGATCTTTATTATAACGATAATGAGGATTGGGAAAATAACCGAAAAACAGAAGAGGCTTATCTGTCCTTATTGCCTGGCCCTTCTATAACATTAGATGCGGGGAAAAAAGTATTAAAGTGGGGCAAGGGATATGCCTGGAACCCCGCAGCCTTTTTCAGCCGTCCGAAAGATTTTGAAGATCCTGATGCAACCCTGGAAGGATATTATGTTGTCAGCGGTGATTTTATAAAAAGTATGGATTCTCCACTTAAGACAATCGCTTTGACGCCTGTTATTCTTCCGGTCTCAGAAGATATTAATGATGAGTGGGGCACTAAAGGGGATATTATCTGGGGAGGCAAGATATATTTTTTTGCTTTGGACACTGATCTGGACATTATGTTTCTGTCAGGAAAAAAAGTTGAAGACAGGTTTGGAATTGATTTTTCCAAAAATATTTCTGTAAATTTAGAAATCCATGGCGAAGCAGCCATTATTCTGGATTATGCAAAATATATAACTGATCAACAGGGAAATTTAACAGAAAAAAAATATAATGCAAAAAATTATCTTCTCGGTATTCGCTATCTTACAAATTATGATACAACTTATATTTTCGAGTATTTCAGAAATGGACAGGGTTATACAAGGGATGAAATAAAAGATTATTTTAGCCTTATTGACGATGGATACCAGGAGTACCTAAGCAGCCAAAGCATGGCAAAGCTTTCTAAAAGCAGGCAATATGGAAGTCAATTTTATAATAACCAAACCATAATGAAAGATTATTTTTATCTGAAGGTGTCGCAAAAAGAGCCATTTGCCATTTTATATTTTACACCTTCTATTCTCTGTATATATAATATCAATGATAAAAGCAGTTCAATTACACCCCAGATAATATACGCTCCCATAACAAACCTCGAATTTGAGCTTAAAACTACAATGCTTTTTGGAAAAGAATATACTGAATACGGTGAAAAATTAAATGACTATAAAGTTTATGCAGCAATAAAGTATTTTTTCTAA
>JASFBJ010000076.1 GCA_030149585.1 Desulfobacterales bacterium
TTGATCACGATTTTATTTGCAGGAATACCGCCTTGAATAAATAGTTTTTTATAAAAATCTGTAAATATAATATAAAGTGTGACCCTGTTTTGCCAGGTGCGGATGAGCCTGTGAAAAAAAACCATGGATGCCAAACCAGCGGTTTGCAGATATGAATTATGATAACATTTATAATAAATACCTGGCCACGCAAAGGCTTTGCCCAAACATTTCGTGCATAATAAACCACCTGCTTTATAAAAACTGCCGGCAGGGCACATTAGACGTGGATTATGAAGTGATTGGACTACTGGAATTTTTTCAGCCGCACATGCATAATAAACTGATGGCGACATTAGTGGAAAAATATTATGAAAATGAGCTATATCCGGCCTGACTTTGGATATGAGCCCCCGCAGTTTTTTATAGGTTTGGTGGTTCCAGAAAAGTTTGCATATAATTTTCAACCAGTTTTCTTTATCAAGCAATTTATTACTGATTGAATAGGTAAAGACCTGATGTCCTGCGTCTTTTAAAATTTTTTTTTCAGCTTCAAAAACAACGTCTTCTCCGCCTGGTTGCTGATAATAGCTGTGTATAAGTATAATTCGCATAATTATTTTTTTATTTTTTAGACAAAGGTTTTTATAAAAGAGCAGGCCAGACAGCGGTTAAATCGGATTTTAAATTTGTTAAGGCATATTTTTCGGCTATTTTGCACGATATTTGTCTATAATTTATTAATTTCATGGCATTTTCCATAGCATTCGCAAATATTTGCGGATCTCTGGAAGATAATACAAAACCATTTTTACCCTCAATTATCAACTCATTGGCACCGCTTACCTTTGTTGACACGATTGGTTTGCCGCAGGCCAAAGCTTCAAGCATTGCATTTGACCATCCCTCATTATGGGAGCCAACTACCATAAGATCAGCAGCATTAAGATAGAGCGCAATTTTATCAGGAGGTTCAAATCCTGTTATAATAACCTGATTTTCGAGTTTTTTTTGTTTAATTAATTGCAAAAGAACGGGCTTATCTTCGCCATCACCTGCATAAATGAGTCTGGCATGAGAATATTTTTGATGAAAAAGGCTAAAACTTTTTAAAATCAGTTTATAACCCTTTACTTCGTTAATGCGCCCTAAAGCTATAATGATATAATCATTATTATCCATGTTTAAAGCAGCGCGTGCTTTTGTTTTTGATTGAGGTTTAAAAATATCTGTATCCACTTTGGTTGGAAATTGTATAATTTTTTTATCTTTTAATCTGCCGGAACTTCGGGTTAGCATTCTGTTAATTGCATTTTGATCAGCGCAGGCCAGTATTCTGGAAGTTTTTTGCAAGGCTGAAAAGAGCATATAATCAAATAAGGGAGCTAGTGGCCTTCCCCAAAAATACCGCGGTTTTTTTAAAGGATTTTCCACTCCAGGAAACATATAGCAGATATTATTAAATCCCCAACTGGAAACAGCAATCAAAAGCTCAGGCGCGCGGATAAAAACATTATCTACGCCCAGGCTGCGGATCTTGTTTTTATATTTTTTTAATTGAACCAGGCCGGTCAGCCGCTCAGGGATTACAGGTTTTTTTTGGTCTGGATTCCGCCTCCCAATTGAAAAAAAATAATAATCAATACCATTCAATTCTTTTTCAACCCACTGGCCTGTAGAAGTATTATCCGTGCTTATACCCACTAAGGCAAATTTATTGCCGAATATTTTAAGCAAATATTTGGCAAAAGATAGCTGCCCTCCAGTGGGGTAGTTATCAAAATCGCAATTTTCAATTAAAAGCGCTTTTGGCTTCATTTTATACTTTGGATTTAGATTTTTTTATTTCTGATTTTAAATAAAGCGCGAATTTATTGCCCTGCAATTCCCAATCATAATATTGCGCATTATTTATCCCAAACTTTTTAGCGGATTCAGCCAGAATATGCTGGTTGCAGCAGGCCCTTTCAATGGCTGTGGAAAAATCAGCCGGGCTGAATCCTTTGGTCCAGACAATAAAATCATTATTTGTAATAATTTGCTCATGAGCTGCAATCGGAGTTAATATCATTGGTTTGCCGCAGGCCAGATATTCAAAAACTTTTAATGGACTTGAAACATTCCACTCCGGCAAATCAGGCAAAGGGCAGATACAGCAATCTGCCGATTGAATGATTAGGGGCATTTTTTCATAAGGGATAAACCCTGTAAAATGAATATGTTCAGCAATATCCAGTTCAGAGGCCATTTTTTTAAAAATATTTAAATATGGCCCGCCCCCCACAATCGATAGCATTATATTTTCTTTAACACTTTTTTTCAAGAGAGCAAGACTTTTAATGATTAGATCTATTCCGCGGTTGGGGCTTAATGAACCTTGATATAATAAATTAAATTTTGATGATTTCTGTTTTTTTGATGGAGGAGTATTTTGAAACATCCGGGTGTTTACTCCGGAATGCCAGATAAGATGGTTTTTAAATTGGGTATTGAACTCGGTTTCAACCTGATATTTAAGCTGCCTTGATATAAATGAATAAGTGTTTGGGCTGTTGCTGAAAAAAAGGAGTGGAAAAGTCCAGAAGAGCAATTTAATTATATGATTTTTAAAACCGTGAACTTCAATGGCCGGGCTCCTGATATCCAGATGGATATGACATTTCCTGAAAAATTTGAGAATATAGCCTGCAAATAAAGATGCTGGTGAAACAATAATCAGGTCTTTGGGGCCTGCCGCTTGTAATAAATAAAAAGTGGCTCTTAAAAGCAGGATAAGGCGGTATATGGGGCTAAAAGAAATGGCTGATAAATATTTTATCCGAACTTTATAAGATGAATATTTTTCTTTATTATATTTATAGCCGCATAATAATGTGACTTTAAAACCATTTTTTATGAGAATTTCAGACATCTCAAGCCAGGTGCTTTTGTCATTTTTGGTATCAAATTTATTTAAATCAATCCAGTAAATTTCAGGCATTTTTTCCAACAGGAATTATTCTCCTTTTATAAAAGAAAAAATAGCGGATTAAGCATAAAATTATTAAATATCCGGCACTTTTCAGAATTATATCAAATAAAGGATAATTAAAAAAAATAAATTTAAACTGAATTTTGGCCAAAATCATCCCGAATAATGAACAGAGAATTGCCCAGCTTAAATAATGAATATTAAGCGGGAACAGTTTAAAATAATGATAGTTAAAGATCCCTGTTACAGAATATGAAATTATCATGCTTATTGAAGTTGCCAGTGCAGCTCCTTTAATACCAAATAGCGGGATAAATAAAATATTAAATATAATATTTGCTATACAACCGCATAAGGTGGATAGCAATAATGATTTTGTATGACCTGCTCCAACCAGAGCATCACTTGCCGGCCCCCAGAGCGTATTTATGAGCAGGCCGGAACTTAAAATTATTATTACCGTAAAACCATCGACAAAGTCCGGGCCATAAAGTAGTTTCAGCAAATCCTCGGCAAAAATAGTCAAACAAATAAATAGAGGTAACGAAATAGCAAAAATCAGCCCAGCTATTTGCCTGAAAATAATTTTAAATTTATCAAATGAATTTTCAGCCAAAAGTTTTGAAAATTCCGGTAATGATAAAAATGAAAAACCCTGGGGAATGATAGATAAAAGCGCTGCCAGAGAAAAAGCCGCACAATATATACCTACTTCTCTGGGTGAAAGATAGTAGCCGATCGAAAGTCTGTCTATTTGTGAATAAATAACCCAGATAAGTGATTGCAGGCTAAGCGGCCATGCCAGTTTTATCAGAGGCAGGCCAAGCCCCGGCGCCTTAAACCTGATTTTGAGATTTTTTACAAAATTTGTTTTAAGCTTTATAAATGTTAAAGAAAAAACAACAAGAGTTGAAATTGCAAATGAAAAATATGCTGCTTTAAAACCAAAACCAGCATAAAAGAGCAGTATAAAAAAAAGAATCTTTAAAAATTGCGGCAAAATATCCTGGTAGAGAACCTTTAGGTGAGGTGCCTGATATCCCCTTAAAACAGATATCAGCACAAAAATATTAACATAAAAGGGTATCAGCCAGGCAAAGACAGATAAAAGAGGGGCAAGCTCTTTGCTTTTAAAAATATCTTCGGCAATCAGATCCGCATAAGAAAATAATATGATCGAGAAAAATAAGGAAATTATAAAACAGATTCCCAAAGAAACAGAGACGGTTTTTTCAATAAGGACTTTGTTATTTTGAGCTTTATATTGTGCAACCAATTTTGGCAGAACACCTGGAATGCCGAAATTGGCTGGAACACTGATTATTTCCAGAATTGATATACCTAAAAAAAAAAGTCCAAAATAATATGGATCAAGGCAGCGGGCCAGAATGATATTATTTGTCATGGCCAGAATTTTACCCAACACTATTCCAGCTATAATAATCAAACTGCCTTTATAAAATTTATAATTTGCAATCATTATTCACATGGTAAATTGCGCTGGAAAATCCATTTGCCATCCTCTTGAAATCATTTTTCATATCAAATATCTTTCTTGAATTTTTCCCCATTTGAGATAGATCCTGAGCAAGAATCAGATTCATTGCCTTATAAAGAATATTTATACTGTTTTCTTTGATAAGATAGCCATTATAGCCGTTTACAACAAGGTCAAAGGAGGCTCCTGCCGCATCTGTTGTAATTACCGGCAGGCTCATGCTCATGGCTTCATTCAAAACTAGTCCCCAGGCATCATAGGCATTGCCTATAATGCGTGATGGTAAAATAAAAATATCAGCCTGGCTGAAAACAAAATGTGCCATACCCGGATCTACGCTTCCTTTAAAGTGAATATCAGGTATTTTAAGGCTTTTGCTTAATTTATAACAAAAGGGCTTAAACTTGCCATCACCAGCTACTAATAAAGACACATCGTTTCGCTCCTTTCTTAAAAGGCCAAAGGCTTTTATTAAAATATCCAATCCTTTTAATGGGATAACTCTGCTTAAATATAAAAATGTATATTTATTCAGCCTTTCCGGCTTTGCAAGGGGCAGTTCTCTTTTCTGCAAATCATTTGAGCATTGCAGAGCAGTAAAGATCTTATTTTTTTCATCTGTAATTGATTTTAAATATTGATAAGACATAGTGCTTCCGGCAATGATGGCGTCAGCACGGCAGATAATCTTTTTACTGATGAAATTTCGAATAGCGCCGGGATAGAATTTTATGCTGTTTTTGGGATATTTTGGAGTTTTCCAGGACTCAATCCAGAGCACCAGTTTTTTTTTAAATAACCTGGCGTAAATAAAAGCAATTACCGCTCGCAGCGAATTTGAGCCTGGTTCAATTATTATTGAAGGCTTTTTATTAATCAGGATTTTAATTAATCCAGGCCAGTTGAAAGAGGAAATTTTATCCAGAAAAATATGCGGATAACCTTTAGGCTCACCCATACCCGGATAGGTATTATCTGAATGTTCATATATAATTTCAATGTTATGGCGATCAGCTAATATATTGAATAGAGTATCCCTGTAATGCGCGTATCCGGATTGCAATAAAATGACTTTTGGGTCAAAAAATTTCATGGTCCTAAAAGGCTGAGGTTGAATCAGGCTGAGGATTAACTGAATATTTTTCATGCATAAAGCTGCCTATGAGCCAGAAAATTGCGATTAAGAGCCACATTATCTGCTGGTAAGAGGCCATTCTATTAAATTCAAATTTCATTTCATTTATAAACAAAATAGAAAATGAGATTAAGCAGGAAATTGCAAGGCTTTTATCATATTTATTTTCAATGAATTTAAGAGATATGAAATTATAATAAAATATTTTGAGCAGCAGCCCGAAAAATAGAAAAAAGCCCACAATACCTATCTGGTGAAAAATAGTAAGGTATAGATTATGGAACTGCATTGATTTTTTCCCATATATAGAAATCATACCATGTCCGAAAAGGCTTATATTCGGCAAAACAATATCTATTGCTTTTTGCCATACTCTTGCCCTGTCTATTGCCGCTGTCAAAGAGCCTGTCTTATAATAAACCATAAAAAAGTCATTAATTCTGTTTAAAACAGGAGACAACGTATCTGGAAAGAATATAAGTGCCATGAAAAATAGCATCATGATAATATTTATAAAAACAAACCAGATCCGTATATCAGCAGTATTTCTGTTAAAAAAATAAAGTAATATAAAACCTGCAAAAAATAGCAGCATTGACGAGCGGGTGGCTGTTAGAATAACGCCGGCTGTAAAAAGAGCTAATAAAATATGATAGATATTTTTTTGGGTTTTAATAAGTTTATAAAAAACAAAGGGCATTAAAACTGTAATTCCTTCGCCAAGTTGTTCTCCGCCGGCTATTAAACAGCGCATCCTTTTGGCCCCGCTGGCAAAGGGTGTTGCGAGCATATCTTCTGTTCTGGTAGTAAAAATTGTTAAATAATGACCAGCTTCCGGAAAATAATAGAGGAGAATACCAATAATGATTTGAATGGAAAAAAGTATAATTATAATTGTTAATAATTTTTCAATTATAATATTTTTTTCCTCCAATTTTGCCTTGTCATAATAATTAATAATAACAAAAAAGAGCAGCAAAGAGGATACGAATTGAAAAAAACTTCTGACCGAAGGCCCCATGAATATGGCTGGTGTTGAAACCGTACTGATACCTGCATTGATTGTCAGAAATATAATAATAAGTGCGAATTTTCGTTTTTCCGCAAAAAGTGTTTTTATCATAAAAACAGAAAAAAGAGCTATAATCGCGGCTGTTCCAATAGTCATTGCGTCTTTGCCCTGAAATCTGATCAAAACCGGGAAAAATAAAGAGCAGATCGTGATGATGATAAGATTATTCATTTGCCAGGTGTCCGAAATCCGTCAAAAGGTTGTATTGGCTTTTCCAGGTGGTATACATTATACCCACTGAATTATCATGGTTTTTGATTGTTTTTAACCACTGCCTGGTTGTTTCCAGACTATTTTTATCATAATAAGCTGCTGCAAGAATTTTAAATCCGTTTTCAGTAAAATGGCGAAGGCTTTGTTCACGTTTTTGATAATACCAGCATACGATTATTATGTCTTTTGGTATATAGCGCCATGATCCACTAAAATCGCCTGTTACCATATCATAATTATTTCTTGCATTATGGTTTGGATCAAGCATATCCGACCAGATAAAAATATTGGCCCGCGGATTGATATTTTTAATGATATGGTACTGACGTGTAATACAATTACCTAAAATTTCAGCCATAGAAAGATTTTGTTTTTTACAGGCCTGGCAAGCGCCACCCTGACGGATTTCATCCATACTCAAAAAATAAAATCCGGGGTTTAATAATGTATCAAGTAATCGTATCTGCTCATTCCAGATCTGATAGACTTCCGGCTCAGACATGCAAATTGCTGTCTGATCATGATTCATGCTTACACCCTGGTAATATGAGACCTGTATTTGTTCTTTGTTTTTGATTTTAGCAGATGGCTTGAATTTAATAACCGGTCCAGGATGATCTAATTTATAATTAAGTTTTTTATCTATAACCGGTTCAAAATCTCTGCCTTCCTTGTAGACCCGGCCGTTTTTACTGCTTATAACCAAAATAGGGGTTCCAGGCCGGCGCAGGATATTGAAAAGCCCCGGCTGTTCACGAACTTCAATATCATCTAACCAGAATTTACCTGAAAAACCTTCCCAGATTCCAATATAAAATCGCAAGCTGGAATATTGCATTGAGTTAAAGGCTAAACTGATTTTTTTCCAGTTTGAGTCAGCTTTTTTTAAAGGGGAAATACAAGTCAGATATTTGCCGTCCATTGTATAAATCTGAATTTTGAATTTTGAAAAGGGTTGAAGGCTTTCACTTTTTATCCAGCATGAAAGATTATATGTTGAAAAAGGCTTTACGGATATTTCCTGGCAAACCCTGGCATTGCCGTTTTTATGCAGGGAAAAATTTTCCAGCCGCAAAGATGCTGCTCCTTTATGAAAAATCGTTTTATCGATAAAGGATATTTTGCCTGGTTTATCGTGGAAAAGAAAATTTTCAGCAATATTGGAATTATATTGTTCAAAGCCGCCGTTATTGTTGACAAGCGAGCTTACCGGGATTGGCAGCGCTATGTTGTTTTTGACCTTGAATTTAACATTTTTAACAGGGATGCCGGCAGCCAGGTTTGGATTATGAGCAAGAATTGATGCCCCATAACCTGCTGAAAAGATACATGGAATAAGATCAATATTATAATTTTGGCATAATCTGTTTATTTTAACTAAATTATTTTTTTGAGCAGTTGAGATCAAATCCATCTGGTCAAGCCTGGCGCTCAAAACCATGCCTGTGTACCCTGCTTTGGATGCAATTTTTATGATGCTGGAAACACGCTGAACATCTTTTGCGGTTGTGAGGCTGTTTTGAACGAAAAACAGGATATAGGGATATTTTTGATTATAAGGAAAGGCGCAGGTTATATCCGGCATGAAAAAAAGAGAATATATGAAACAAAACATCAAAAGATAAATTTTTATCGCCGGCATTAATTTGACCACACCTTCAAAGCCCCTTTCATATGGCTAAAGTGTTAGAAAGCAATTTGACACTTGGGTTGACACTTGGGTTGACATTTGTGTTAATTTCAGGGGTTGAACGTGCTGTTTATAAATAATTCAATATAAAAATTATTCAGATTAAAACAGTCTGTAAACCCATCCTGGAATTACCTGCAAAGCGCGATTTAAAATAACGCCCCCTATGGCACAATCATTTCCCTGAAGCAGCAGTTTTGCTTTTTCAGCAACCTCCCTTTGTACTTTGCTGGCGCGAAGCACAAGAAATGTTAAATCAGAGGCAATAGCAACTGATAATGAATCACTAGCCTCTAAGAGTGGGGGGGCATCAATTAAAATATAATCAAATTGGTCTCTGATTTTTTTTGTCAATTCAATGATTTTATTTTGAGGGATCTCCCTGACTGTTTTGCGAGTAGGAATTCCGCTTGGAATGACGAATAAATTTCTATCTTCGATCCGGCAAATTGCATCAGAAACCGTGCATCTATTTGTCAAAAGATCAGTAAGGCCAGGCTCAACAGGGATCTGAAAAAATTTATATAATCCAGAATCATGGAGGTTGCCGTCTATTAAAACTATTTTTTTCTCAGTTTTTTTTGCAAGAAAATAGTGGGCAAGGCTGGTAATAATACTGGTTACTCCCTCGTTCTTACGACAACTGGTGAAATTAAAAACTTTATAATTATTTTTTTTGGAATTATATAAAAGCTTTTTTTCTAAATCAGCAATCTGCTTTTTATTTTGGAGGGTTAGAAGCGCGGATCTTGAAGATGAGGCAGCAGTTGATACATCCTGCTTAACCGAGTTTTTTTGTTTGAGCAGTGCTTCATATGTTTTTGCCATTTTGAGAATACTCCGTATTTAATTTGACTTTACTTCCATGATATTACAAATAACGGGCAGATTCAGAAATTCTTCAACATCGGAAGCTGTCTTTAATCTTTGATCGAGTGATTCAAGGATAAATGGAAAACTCAGGGCAGAAAAAATACCTGCCAGAATTGAAAGAAATAACAAACGCATCCTGTTTGGAAAGACCCGCTGGTTTGGAATGCTTGCGCTATCGGCAATACTGACATTTGCCAGATCCCGATTTGCGCGTTCTGAAAAAATTGAGGCATCTTCGGTCTTGGAAGCATAGAGTATATAATTATTTTTATATATTTCAATTTGACGCTGCAACTCTATTTGAGTTTTTTCCCTTTGATTTAATATGGCCAGCTTTTCCTTAATATTGCTGATTCTTTTTACCAGGGATTGCTTTTTAATTTTCAGACTTTCAAGTTCCAGCTCATCTGTTCTCAATGCCTTATAGACTTCTTTTTTTATCTCGCCTCGAAGCATGTCAATTTGAGCGTTAATATCGTTATGCTCCCTGCTTGACATGGTATAAGTTTTTTGAATTTCGCTGCGCCTTATCAAAAGAGGCACGATACTCTCTTCAAGACCTACAATTACAGGGATATTACGCATTTCTTTTGTAACCAGTACATCATTTTTATTTTTATCAAGTTCGCTGCGCAAAATTGAAATCCGGGCTTTTGATTCATCATAGGTTATTTCAATATTTTCCAGTGTTTCATTAAGATTTCTAAGCAATACCATGATTGTTTCGTTTTGCATTGCAAGATCTATAATATCATTTTTTTTATGAAACTCTTTTAATTTGTTTTCAACCTCCAACAGCTTTTTACGATAGTCAACGGTTTGATCTCGATAAAAAAGCAAACCATCTTTTTTATTAAAAACATTATTATGATGTTCAATATAAATTTCAAGAAGCTTATTTAAAACAATTGCAGCCTGCCTGGGTTTCTCGGCTGTCAGGGTCACATATATGACATTTGAGTCTTCTTCGGCAGGCTTGATTGTTAAAGAATTCTGGATTAATTCAATATTACTCTCAACTGATGATTTATAGGGTTCTGCCAGTCGGGTAATTGTTGCCATGCGAAAAACCATCTTTTTTAAAAAAACAATAATATCATAATACCAGATTCTATCTGTAGATTTCAGTTCCATATGGGAATTAAAGTGAATAACCGTTTTTTTTATTACATCATTGCTGCGCAGCAGAGCAATCTCGGTATTTACATCTTTAGCTGTCAGTATTGCTATACGTCTTTCATAATCTCCTGAATCAGCCGAGATTACTGAACCTTCACTGGTTCTGGGCAATAATAAAATTTTTGCGTGGCTTTCATAGCGTGGTATGCAGGTATAAGCATAAAATGAAACCAGTCCAACGATAATAATAAAAATTAAAACAGCTTGAGTTTTCCAGAAAAACCAGATTCTAAGAAAATCTCTCATTGAATGCAATTTTGGCAGGGCCATTTTATATCCTTTTTATATCCTCATTTACAGTTTCAAATTATCTGAAGATCAATTGAGAACTATAGAGTTTACAGATAAATAATATAGATAAATAATGTTGCTATTTTATGACTGGGTCATGCCTTAAAAAGGTTCCACCCATATTATAGTTGGCAGTAAACATATCCGGTATCATTTGATTTATATACTGGTCCACAAAAAGATTTGCTCTGGCAATTCTTGATTTTGGAACATAGATAATATCATATTGAACCAGTGTGATATCGTGTCCGATATTTCCCTGCTCAATAATTTTCTTTAAATTAACCAGGCGGGCTACCGGGCGATTTTGCTTATCGCGTCTAATAACCATTATAGTGCTTTTTTCGGCTGTATTAAGAACTCCTCCTGATTTTGAGAGCATTTGCATAACTGTTGACGGGCGCTCCATTAAATAATAATCAGGTTTTTTAACCTCACCCATTATATATACCAGATTGGCATTCATCTTTTTTAAAATAAGAGAAACAGTTAAATTCCGTATTAATTTGCCATACTCCTTTGTTGCAATAGCTTTTAGTCTGGGAATTGTTTTCCCGGCTGCTTTTATATCATCAATAATCGGAAGTGATAAATATCCATCCGGTCGAATGGTGGATAGCTTACTTTGACCTCGCGGTGAAGTTGTAATGGATTTTTTAAGATGTTCAATGGCGCGATTATACTGAATCATGGTGATGGTTACCACCGGATTTTTAAAAATATCGTTGTAAAGCAGGGTAATCTTATTTTGGAGCTGCGATGGAGTCAGACCGATAACATGCAGGTCTCCTTTGCGAGGCATGGCAATATTGCCGTCAGGACGAACCGTTAATTGGCGGTTTGTATCACCATGATAGGTAAATTCAACCTTGATGATATCGCCTACTGCCAGATAATATTCACTGTTATCTGGTTTGGGTGTATAATGATAAACAATTTCAACTACGTCCCCTGGCCCAAGCAAATATTCATATTCAATTTTGGGCAAAGGATCCTGATAAACAACATCTTCACTGATTTTTATTTCAGAGGTAGCGCAAGCTGCTAAAAAAAAGCAAAAAATAACAAGAAATAAAAAGCTATCTGGTTTAAATTTCATTTTGGTTTCCTGAGTCAGAGAAAAATTTTGCAAATAAGAATTAACCTGAAGATGTTATTATTTAAATCAAAATAAAGAAATTTCTCAATAAGTTAGCGTTATTTTAAATAATTTAAAAGTGTATATATTTTCACTAGATCTTGTCAAGAAAAATATTTTTTGTTTATAATACTTTAACATCATGATTTTTAATGCTTTTTAAACTGATTAACCTCAACCAGTCATTGACCTTCATATTTACATCATGTTATAAAAAATTTAAAATAAATTGGTGATAATCTTTTTCAGGCACAAGGTTGAATAACTTTTTGTATCTACTATACCTTTGAAATAATAAATAATTTATGAGGTGCTTTTAAAATGAATTTTAAGATGAAATTGAAAAATAGTATTTTTTTAAATTTGATAAAAACAGTTTTATCAACAGGATTAATTATATTTGCGCTCTCTGCCTGTGATAATGGTGGAGGCGGTGGGGGTGGGGGTGACGATGATGACACCACCAGGCCTGAACTTGTATTAATTGAGGTAACGCCCGCTGATACAACAACACCTTCCGATATTATACGACAATTTTCAGCTACCGGAACCTATACGGACAGCAGCACCCAGGATATAACGGATTCAGTTACATGGAGTTCTTCAGACAGTAGCCGTAGCTACAATAAGCAACGTGAGCGGCAGCAAGGGGCTCGCAAACAGTGTTGATGCAGGGAGCGCAACCATCACCGCAACATATACATCAACGGGCATAAGCGGCAGCACTGAGTTGACGGTTACTGATGCGGAACTTGTATCAATTGAGATAACACCCGCTGATACAATAATACCTTCCGGTATTATACAACAATTTTCAGCTACCGGAACCTATACGGACAGCAGCACTCAGGATATAACGGATTCCGTTACATGGAGCACTTCAGACAGTGAAGTAGCTACAATAAGCAACGTGAGCGGCAGCACGGGGCTGGCAAACAGTGTTGATGCAGGGAGGCGCAACCATCACCGCAACTGATACATCAACG
>JASFBJ010000289.1 GCA_030149585.1 Desulfobacterales bacterium
TTCTGCCTGATATAAACGGTAATGTTATTTATCCGCTTCTCATGAAAGAGCGTCCTGATCTAAAGGTAATAGTTTATAGTGGTTATTCTATTGAGGGGCTGGCTAAGGAAATTATGGATGCAGGTGCTCAAGATTTTCTTCAAAAACCATTTAAGATGGCGGCATTATCGGAAAAATTAAAAAAAGTTTTAGCGGTATAACTCTTTGAAATAACAAATAAAATGCAAAATAGACTATGTTTCTTGTCCTATTATCACAAAATGCAAAACCAGCCAAACCTGAAAAATCTTCGTGGGAGTAATTTCAATAGTGCATAATATTAAGCAACGATTACCTGATCTCTCTGAAGAGCAATGGGCATTCCTTGCGGTGCTTCAGGCTTTAGGGGGATTTGCGTCAATTGAAGTAATCGGAACTCTTGCCCCTTTACTACCTGGCCCTTTGTTTAATTTGCTGGGAAGGGCTGAAAATGCTGGATGGCTGAAAATTACTGATACTGATTATCTGTCTTTTGACAAAAATTTGCCGCACTCTATTATTAAGAAGTTAGAAGAAATCAACACGCCACCTCAAATATCCTCTTTCATAAATACTATCCACTCAAAAGGGTTATCCAATAAAATTAATTCCTTGTCTTTGATTCAGCTGCTGACTTTGGGAGGAAAATTAATAGAAGCCAGTGAAATCGAAATTGACTTGGCCCAGCAGTCCATCAAAAACAAAAATCTTGAAAGAGCCGGTGTGCATTTTTATAATGTCCTCAATCGTTTGTTCCAATATCGCGGTGATATAAATTCCGGCAAGATGTTCATTACCTCGGCAATTCAGTATTCAAACATTTGTTTTTCATCGGGACAAGGTTTGACCAATATTGATCACTATCTTGATAAAGCCTATGAAATTGCCGAAAAGCTTGGAGATCGTCGATCTCATGGAATAATAAATCTCCATTTTGGTAGACTGTTTTATTTTTCTGACAGGCGGGAAAAAGCACAGGTTGCTTTATCGCTGGGGTATGAGGAAATTAAAAAACTGGGAGATGATGATATTTTATCCCAGTCATCGGTTTTCCTTGGAATACTATTTTACATGCAGGGCTTGTTCAGGAAAGCATTCGAGTACCTGGAAAAAGCTGAACAACTTATTGAAACTGATGAAAATTTTTTTTTGTATAATCCGATGACGCCGCTTTTTTTTGGTTATTGCGCGATGTATCTCGGGCAGTTTCATCGTGCCATTGGTAGTCTCGAATTTAATTGGCGACTAGCCAGAGATCGATCTGATTTTGCTATGACGGCAAACATCAGAGCATGCCTTGGCACCGTGTTTGTGCTGCGAAAAAATCGCAGGGAAGCAATTCGGCATCTCAAACAGGCCAAAACTGAAGCACTGGAAAATAATAATGCCTTTGCCCAATATATGAGCGGGGGTGGGATAGCTCTTCAGTATTTTCTGGACGGTAATGTGAAAAAGGCTTATGAAGTATTAAAACATACATCAGCCAAGGGTAATCAGGCTGGATTTATTCGACAGTATTCTTCCCCATGGACACTTGAAATGCTGGCTGAATTTGATAACCTCGACTTTGATCCTATCCCCGGATTCGAATACCCCGATGTATTGAATCGCATATTTAAAGGTAGAAATGTTCATCTTCGTGGAGTTGCCTTGCGACTACGGGCAATCAAAAAAACTGCTCAGGGTGGTGATCTGAAATTGATTCAAAATGATCTTCATGATAGCGCAGAATGTCTTAAGAAATCTGGAGATCCGATCCAATTAGCAAAAACCATATTTGAAATGGCCCGCCTGGAACTTAAGTCCGGCAACCGCGAGAAAGCGCGACGCCTTTCTCAAAAAGCCTGTCGGGAGCTGGGTGGCTATGCGGAAGAGTTTATACCGGATGATTTTAGAAATCTGCTTGAAGTAAAAAGCTTGCAAAACAGGGCTGATAAATCACATCAGGATATTATCCAGATGTATTTGACAGAAGTAGACGTCTTATTCCCAGTTGAGACCACTGATGAAGTCTTGGTTAAAATAGTAAGGTCCTGTAATAGAATATTTGGAGCGGAAAGGGGTGGGATATTCTGGTTTTCGAATGAGAAAAATGGCAAGAAACATAGACTCGGTGCAGCCTGCAACTTGATCCAAAAGCATGTGGAAGCTCCTGAGTTCTACTCAAATCTCTCCCTGATTAAAAAAACATTTCAAAATAATCAACCCTTAAATGTTAAATCAGATTTTCAAAGTTCTGTTGGTAAGAGCAAACCGGTTATCTCTGTACTCTGTTTTCCAATCGAAATTAAAGGTACAGTAAAAGGCGTTTTATATCATGACAATTCCTACCTTGATGATGCTTTCGATTTTATCGATCCATCTTTATTAAAGCAATTGTGGCAGCACAACAACGCCATTATCGAAAGAGTGATTGATTGCGGGAAAGAAAAAGAACTTATTAATACACTTGCTTCCGTAAAAACAATTCATTCCGATCAATTCGAAAAAGAGACAATAATCGGCCAATCAGCTATTATGACAAAACTGTTGGAACAAACAGACCAGGCTGCATGTACTGAATCCACCATCCTTATTTTAGGGGAATCAGGAACTGGAAAAGAGCTCCTTGCTTCACGAATCCACAAAAAAAGCCTCTGCGCAAACGGACCATTAATCATTGTAGATTCCAATACCATTCCAGACACTCTTTTTGAGAGTGAATTATTTGGTCATGAAAAAGGAGCTTTTACTGGTGCGGATCAACGAAAATTTGGCTATGTTGAATTAGCGAATAAAGGAACTCTTTTTCTTGATGAAATAGGAGAACTACCTCTACATATCCAGACCAAACTTCTAAGAATTTTACAGGAAAAATCATTTTCCCGTGTTGGCGGAACACTCAAGCTGCAGTCTAATTTTCGTCTGATTACCGCTACAAATCGTGATCTGGACAAAGAGGTCAAAGAAGGTCGTTTTCGTCAGGATCTCTATTATCGCCTTAACGTTATTCCCTTAATGCTTCCTCCACTGCGAAGCCGGAACCAAGATGTTATTCTGCTGGCGCAAAATTTTGTTGAACGCTACGGCAGAAAATACGGTTCTGATTTGAAATTAAGACCACAAGATAAAAAGGCTATCTTGAATTATGCTTGGCCAGGTAATGTGCGTGAGCTTAAAAATGTCATGGAGCGTGCTGTCATTCTATCCAAAGAAGACCGTCTGGAACTTAACCTGCCATCCGAACAACTATCTTCACTATCCGACTTTTTCTGCGATATGCCGACATTGGACGATATACAGCGGAAATATATTAAGTTCATCCTTGAATACACCGATGGAAAAATGAGCGGCACAGGGGGAGCCGCAGAAATATTGGGGATAAAACGAACCAGTTTGTATACCCGCATGAGAAAACTGGGTATTAAAAAGTAAAATCAGAATGCGAGTACTCCCGCAACATGTAATAGATTATATCGAAAGACAACCTTTTAAATAGTTAGGCTGGCTCAATGCAGAATATCCACCACAAATGTCGATGTTCCCAAATTAGCCGGCACAACTGTTTTGTCTCTTATTGATATGGCGTGTTTTTTACATATTTCAATGCAGCTTTTACAACCTATACATTCTTCAGGATTTACAACTTCAGCTTTATCTTCATTCATCTCAAAAATCTCAACCGAACAAACATCCACACATTTTTCACAACCATTGCATTTGGTAGCGTCTACAACGGGACTATGAGCCATTATTCTAATCTCTGCTTGTTTCATGTAACCGGAGATTCTTATTCCATAAAATATTCCCAGGTTTATTATTAAATTTACTATTTGGTTAAAATACCAATAGTAACCGCTCCTGGTTCATACCCATCGCCAATTCCACCACCGTTGTGAGCTAACCCAATTTTGGCGTTTTCAACCTGTCGAGATCCGCACTCTTCCCTCAATTGCCAGGTTAATTCCACAAATTGCGCAACTCCTGTTGCCCCCAAAGGATGACCCTTTCCTAAAAGACCGCCGCTGGGGCTGACCACAACTTCACCCCCATAATCGCATAGACCTTCATCTATAAAACGACCACCTTCGCCTCTTTTACATAACCCCAGGTCTTCATAGGCGATAAGTTCCAGCGTGGAAAAATCATCATGCACTTCAACAACGTCTAAATCTTCCGGCCCTATTCCCACTGTTTCATATGCCTGTTTTGAAATATTTTCAAAGCATGTAAACTGACTAAGACTGCCTGCCGTCCCCTTGTATTTGGCAGAAGATTCAATTAATACGGCCAGTTTTACAGGTTTGCTGGTATATTGTCTGGCAACTTCAGCATTTGCTATGATCAAAGCTGCCGCCCCATCACTTTGGGGGCAACATTGGAATTTTGTGATAGGGTCGCAAATCATACGGGAATTTAGTACTTCTTCCAATGTGATTTCTTTCTGAAATTGAGCGTATGGATTCCGGGCAGCATTTCTCTTATTTTTTACCGCTATTTTGGCAAATTGTTCTATGGTTGTACCATACTCATTCAT
>JASFBJ010000290.1 GCA_030149585.1 Desulfobacterales bacterium
ATGGTAACATTACATTGAAAAAAAATGAGTAGATTATTTCTTGGGAATTCCCTAACAAGAAGAAAACAGCGAGTCAAGAAAATTATCAAAAGAAACATATTCAATTTTTCCAAATTTCCTTTCCCTGGGAATTTTTGATAGAGTTCAAGGCGAAAATTTTAGATTATTCAAAGGCTTTCCGGATGAGCCAGGTTAATGGCCAACGAACGGACTTTTTTGGTCTGGATCAGGACCAGTATCGGAATTATGGCCTTTAATAATAAAAAGCTGCCTTAGCCAGCTGCCTCTGATTCCCAAGTTTTAAAGGGAAAAACCCCGACATGGCTTTATCGTAATTTTATCCTTGCATATTTTGGGAAGAAGGTGTCAAATAAACAAAATGGAGTTAATGTCAATACCCGTTTTTTTTCGCCCGGTAAGGGGCTTTGTTTGACTGAAAAACAGGGAAACAAAAGACATTTTGCCGATGAAAACTGATCTTTCCTTTCTACATGTTTCTGCGCTAACACTCCTTGGGACAGCTATAATTATCGCGTTCTATATGGGCCGTGTTGCCCAGCGTATCAGCCTTCCGTCAGTTGTTGGCTATATGATTTTTGGAGTCATCCTTGGGCCGTCCATACTAAATCTTATTGACCAATCCATGATTGAAAATCTGTCCTTTCTAACCCAGATCGCCCTGGGGTTTGTTGCCTTCACTATTGGTTCGGAACTCAGCCTGTCCTCTCTCAAGCGCCTGGGATCAGGTATCATCTCCATTATTTTTGCAGAATCTTTTGGGGCCTTTTTTTTGGTTGTCGGCGGTGTATATCTTTTGACCCGCGATCTGCCATTATCTATCCTCTTTGGCTCAGTGGCTCCGGCCAGCGCCCCGGCAGGCACTGTTGCCGTTATTCAAGAGTGTAAAGCCAGGGGGACTTTGACAAAGGCCCTCTATGCAGTAGTAGGCTTTGACGATGGCCTGGCCATTATAATCTTTGGATTTGGCGCCAGCTTCGCAAAAAGCCTCCTCATCAGAGAGGCTTCCGGTACCACATCAAGCATCCTTTCGACTCTGGGGACACCAATGGTTGAAATCGGCCTGAGTCTTATAACCGGGGGAATCATCGGATTTCTGCTATGTAAACTGGTGCTTAAGGTGCAGAAATCCCGAGATATTTTGATCATCCTTTTTGGTGTTGTTCTGCTGGCCACAGGAGTGTCAATACGTTGGCACCTGTCTTTGATTCTGACCAATATGATGCTTGGATTTGTGCTGGTCAACAGCCGGCGTGAAGCGCTGGTGCAGCGCGTAACAGCTCCGCTGCGTGAAATCATGCCACTGGTGTTCATTTTGTTTTTCTGTCTTGCCGGCGCAAATATGAAATTATCGGCTATTCCTGCTTTGGGAGGCATAGGAGCAGTTTATATACTGGGACGATCTTTGGGACTGGTTGGAGGAGCCCGTCTTGGAGCCTCATTTGGCCGCGTCGAGGAGAAAGTAAAAAAATACGTGGGCATGGGAATCCTCTCCCAGGCAGGTGTGGCAATCGGTTTATCGCTCATTATCAAACAGGAGTTCTCTCAGCTAAGCATGCAGTATAACCTGCCACACGCCATGACAATTGCTGCTATAGTATTTACAACCATTACAACGACCTGTATTTTCTTTGAGATCATTGGTCCGATTCTTACGAAATTCGCTTTGAAAAAAGCAGGTGAAATACCGGATGAGGCGTCATAGCCATGAGTGTGATGGCTTTAAGGTAATAACAGGAGGCAATATGGCAGGGGCAAAAGACAAAAGAAGTCTTGGTAAAATTGCCGATTTGCTGGAGCAACTGAAACAGCGTAAAATCCCTGTGGTTCCCCAAAAAGCTAGTGTCAGTGAAATCATAGATGCTTTTGCTGCATCGGATCACTCACGAATCCTGTACGTTGTGGATGACGAATCGAGATTCACAGGCATCCTCTCTCTGGGCAATATGATCAGGCACGTTTTTTTCCATTACCACGATCCATCAATTGATACTAAAAGTGTCATAAGCATGGTTGTCTCAGAAACAGCCGCCGACTTCATGCAGAGGGATCCAATATTTGCCATTCATTCTGAGAACGTTGAAGACGTACTTCAGCGCATGATCGACCACAACGTCAAAGAAATTCCCATCCTGGACGATGAGAAAAGGGTTGTAGCGGATCTTACCATCGTTGATCTTCTCAAGTATTATAAGTCTGTCAAAGGGCCGGATTTATAAGGATAAGTAAAAATTATTTTAAAGGAGGTAAGTAAAATGCCAAGAGGAAATGGAACAGGGCCAAAAGGTCAGGGACCAGGAACAGGTAAAGGCACAGGGCGAGGTGGCGCAGGTCAGGGCAGAGGCGGAGGTTTTGCGGCAGGACCGGGCGGTGATTGCGTTTGCCCCAAATGTGGTGAAAAAACGTCCCACCAATTAGGTAGCCCCTGTTATGAGCAGAAATGTCCCAAATGCGGTGCCGCCATGACAAGGGAATAGAAGCTGTTTTTAAAGTTTATTCCTGAAAAAAAGCAACACAGATACCCCTTTCAGGGTTTGGATTTGACGTGAACCACGTCCATTTGAACCCTGAATCCATATCTTAAAATGGTTTGGCAACATAGCAGAATTAGAGGGAAAACATGGAAATAAATTCCATTTTTAAACATGCTTTAATGATCAGCTTTTTTGTATTTGTAATGATGCTGTTTGTCGATTTTATTGATATGGCCAGCAGGGGCCGTATGTCGGATATTATCAAAGGCGGTCGGTGGCGACAATATACCCTGGCATCTTTTTTAGGTTCTACCCCGGGTTGTCTGGGCGCTTTTATGAATGTAAGTCTTTATGTCCACGGCATGATCTCTTTTGGCGCCATAGTAGGTGGAATGATAGCCACATCAGGAGATGAAGCCTTTGTGATGCTTACGCAGTTTCCAGGTACAGCACTGGCCCTTTTTGCCTTGCTGTTTGTATTTGGAATTTTTTTTGCATGGATAAGCGATAAAATTATCCCTTATCTGGGATTTATCCCTTGCGAATCATGCATTGATGCCCATTGTGAAGAATGTCTGACTGATATTAATAATCAAGAGAGCATGAGTGACATTTTTCGACCAGCAAATCTCATTGAAAATTTTCAGCCTCTCCATTTTACCCGGTTCCTTCTTCTTGTGCTTATAGTTTCTTTCCTTGTTTTAATATCTACGGGAAATCTCGGCCCATCCACCTGGGACTGGAAACGTATTACCTTTATAACTCTTTCTTTGTGTACATTATGCATTATTATGGTTTGCTCCGAGCATTATCTTGAGTCCCACATCTGGGACCATATCATAAAAAAACACCTGTTTCGTGTATTCATGTGGAGTTTTGGTGCCCTTCTTTTTGTGCACTGGGGCCTGGCCTTCTGGAATCTGGATGTCTTTATCCATGAGCATATGCTGTGGATATTGGTGATCTCAGCCTTGCTGGGCATTATTCCGGAATCAGGACCCCATCTTATATTTGTGATGATGTATGCAAAAGGACTTCTACACTTTTCAGTACTCTTCACAGCATCATTTGTACAAGATGGTCACGGCATGCTCCCCCTTCTTTCATATAGTCTCAAGGATTCCTTGCTTATCAAGATTTTCAATCTTGTTTTTGGAATTATTATTGGAGGTATATTTTTTGCCATAGGCTTCTGATATCATTGGCAATTCAAATCAAGGAGGAAATAAAGATGAAACACGGCGCAACGTTTATTAGATGGTTTGAAGAGATAAAGATTGAGGATATCCCTCTGGTGGGCGAAAAATACGGTATTTATTTTCAGATGAAAACGACATTTTATACGAATTTTAATTGTCAGCTTTAGATGGAATAAAGGGAGCAAAATGGAAAATGAAAAACAAAATGGTGACAAGAAAGGTATTGCCGTTTCTTTTTACAAAGCATTTAAAAGTTTTGGGACAACATTACCAATAATGCTCGGGATAATACTAATCTTAGGGCTTTTTCGAACATTCGTATCAAAAGAGATGGTTATATCCATATTTACAGGAGACACATTTCAAAGTACCTTCATAGGCGCACTTGTCGGCAGTATTTTTACCGGTAATCCTGTCACCAGCTACATCATAGGAGGGGAACTGATCAAGGAAAATGTAAATCTCCTTGCGATAACATCATTTATTGTGGCATGGGTGACGGTGGGAATCATTCAACTCCCTGCCGAAGCTGGAATTCTGGGACGAAAATTTGCATTTAATAGAAATATTTTGAGTTTTATCTTATCTATTCTGGTTTCTATAGCAACTGTCAAAACACTCACGGTGATTCAATGAAAAATAAGATGGATATACCGAAGACAGAGAAAAAAAAGAAGGAGAACAAGCATGGAGGAGCATATTTTTTGGGCCTGATTTTTTTACTCTATCTGATTCTATTTTTTCTCAAGCCTGAAAAGATACAGGAATCTCTCAAGATAAGCGGAAATATTTTTATTCAGATAGTGCCATGGTTCTTCCTTATTATATTT
>JASFBJ010000291.1 GCA_030149585.1 Desulfobacterales bacterium
AAGATGGCCTGAAGCTGTGATGCATAGTTGGGGAAGTTAATTCGTTCTCGTTCCTTAATAACTTACGGATAATATAATGAATATAATTGTTGGTGTTTCTGATATGAAAGTTAGCAATGATCCAGACTCTGTTTTGATAACTTATTCTTTGGGATCTTGTATAGGGATAGCAATTTATGATGCAGTTGTCAAAGTTGGTGGTTTACTTCATTTTATGCTGCCTGAATCAAGTCTGGATCTGGAAAAAGCCAAAAAGAATCCTTATATGTTTGCGGATAGCGGAATTCCTCAACTTTTTAAATCAGCTTATAAGCTGGGAGCCAAAAAGCAGCGAATGAAAGTAATCGTCGTGGGTGGTTCTCAGATTCTGGATCAAAAGGGGTTTTTTAATATCGGCAAGCGCAATAATATGGCTGCAAGAAAAATGCTTCATAAAAATAATGTGATAATCAGTTATAATAATGTTGGTGGCAATAGTAACCGAACTGTTAAACTGGCAATTAATGACGGAAGTTTGGGATTGAAAATTTCCGGTCAGGGTGAAATAAAGATATGAAATCAATTAAATCAATTGCAAAAAAAATAGGCCGATTAAAACCCGTTCCCCAGGTGTCGCATAAAATTTTGGAAATCGTTGAGGATCCTGAAAGCAGCATGTCTGATTTAAGTGATGTTATCACTTACGATGCAGCGGTAACTGCAAATTTACTCAAGGTTTCCAATTCCGCTTATTTTGGTTTGCCTGGAAAATTTGAATCAGCTCATCAGGCTATAGTATATCTTGGGATGGATCAGGTAGTAGATCTGGTTTTGTTGGGCAGCACTGGTGATAACCTGAAAAATGCCCATGAGGGCTATGATTTAGGTGAGGGCGAACTCTGGAAGCATTCGGTTTCATGCGCAATCCTTGCTAAGGAACTGGCGGAAAAGAAACAGGCGCCCAAAAAACACCTGATATTTACAGCAGCTCTATTAAAGGATATCGGCAAGGTGGTTTTGAGTCAGCATGTGGCTGAGTCTTATCAAAAGATAAATACACTAGTGACTGAAAAAGGTTATTCCTTTAGAGAGGCGGAAAAAAAAATTATCGGAGTAGATCATGCTGAACTGGGTGGAATAATAGCTGAAACCTGGAAATTCAGTAGCCGGCTTGTTGAAATTATTCGTCATCATCATTCACCGCAGAAAGCTAAAAATTGTGAATTTGAGACATCTATTGTATATCTAGCAGATACTCTATGTATGATGATGGGTATTGGTGTTGGGGCTGATGGTCTGGCCTATCGTTTTCATAAGGATGTTCTGGAGAATCTTAAGGTGTCGGAAAAGGATATTCAGGAGGTTATTGCCGATTTTGGTGAGATTCAGCATAAGGTTGATGCGCTTTTGGGAATAAATTAGATGACTTTTTGTATTAAAAAGAAAAATAATATTAAGGAGCAGGTGTTATGGCATATAATATATTAATTGTTGATGATTCATTTCCAATGCGAGCTGTCATCAAGAAGGTGATTAAAGCTTCGGGCTTTGATGTTGGTAAGTTCTACGAAGCTGAAAACGGAAAAAATGCTCTTAATGTTTTAAATGATGAATGGGTTGATTTAATAATCAGTGATTATAATATGCCGGTTATGAATGGGCTGGAGATGCTTGAATCAATCAAAAAAAATGATATGTTTAACTCTATTCCGGTTGTAATGGTTACAACAGAAGGCAGCCAACAACGCATTGAAGAGTTTTTTAAAAGTGGAGCTGCAGATTATATTAAAAAGCCATTTACACCTGAACAGATAAAATCAAAACTTGTTATGATAATGGGGGAAACAGAAAATGATAGCGAAGAAACAGGAATTGACAACAGCGATGATGGACTCGATTTCTAATGTTCTTGAGACCATGTTTTTTTTGCCAATGGATTTTATCAGCTCTGAATCAGCTACAAAATTATGGTCAGAGAGAAGCAGGCAGATTCAGACAGTAAAAATCGGTTTTTCAGGTCCTTTTTCAGGGTTTCTGGCGCTTTTGATCCCTGTACGGCTGGCTGAAAATATTACTGCTGATTTTATGGGGCTGGATCAGACGGAAATTACTAAAGACCATGTAAACGGCACTACCAAGGAAATCGCAAATATGATTTTGGGTAATATTTTCAGCAAATATGATGATCAGGCAGTTTTCAATCTTGAAGTTCCGGAAATTATATCTAATGCAAACTACAAAGATTTGTCACCTTGTCAGGAAAATGAACTTCTTTTTTGTGTGGATACCTTAGACGATCATTTGGCAATTAAAATGATAATTGATTCTTGAGGAATTATGGATACTGATATAAAAGTACTTGTCGTAGACGATTCTTCGGTTGTCAGGAAAGTCTTTTCCGAGGAACTGTCCCGTGAAAAGGGTATTAAGGTGATCGGCACTGCACCGGATCCTTATGTTGCCAGAGATAAAATTGTAAAACTCAAACCAGATGTGGTAACCCTTGATATTGAAATGCCGCGCATGGATGGATTGACATTTTTAAAAAAACTGATGAAACATTATCCCTTGCCGGTTATTATTGTAAGTTCCCTTACAAAAAAAGGCGGGAAGGTGGCAATGGAGGCATTGGCTTGCGGTGCCCTGGAAGTTATTTCCAAACCAACTGCGGCCTATTCCGTGGGAGATATGAGTGTTCAGCTTGCTGATAAAATAAGAGCCGTTGCCAGGGTTGATATAACTAAAAAGTTTAAAACCGCTCAAAAGGTAAATACAGGGCAATCTGTCGTGAGTACAAAAGCTTTAGCAGCAACAACCAATAAAATAATTGCCATTGGGGCTTCTACCGGTGGAACAGAGGCAATCAGAGCTGTTTTAACCAGAATGCCTCTAAATTGTCCAGGGATTGTAATTGTTCAACATATGCCGGCTAATTTTACTACATCCTTTGCTGAAAGGCTGAATTCTCTTTCCCAGATTAAAGTAAAAGAGGCTGCGGATGGGGATTCAATTATAAATGGTCAGGCTCTTCTGGCGCCTGGAAATTATCATATGCTTTTAAGAAGAAGCGGCGCCCGTTACTATGTTCAGGTCAAAAAGGGGCCTATGGTGCATCACCAGCGCCCGGCAGCTGATGTTCTTTTCAGGTCTGTGGCCAATTATGTGGGTGCAAATGCTATTGGAATTATTCTGACAGGGATGGGCGCTGATGGAGCAGCCGGCATGTTGGAAATGAAACAAGCCGGCGCCCGAACCATTGCTCAGGATGAAAAAAGCTGTGTTGTTTTTGGAATGCCCAAAGAAGCTATAAAATTAGGAGGAGTTGATAAAATAGTTTCTTTAGATGCTGTTGCCCAGACAGCGATTAATATGGTTATTTAAAAAAATAAATTATAAATTAAACTATAATGAAATTTAATAGAGGAGGCACTTGATGGCGTATAAAATATTAACTGTTGATGATAGTAAGACAATTCGGATGATAGTTAAAAAAGCATTCAAATCTTATGATTGTGAACTTTTTGAAGGAGAAAACGGAGTGGAAGGACTTGCAATCGCAAATAAGGAAAAACCGGATCTGATTATTCTGGATATCACCATGCCGGTAATGACTGGAATTGAGATGCTCGAAAAACTTAAAAAGGAACCTGAATTAAAAGAAATTCCTGTTATTATGCTGACTGCTGAGTCCGGCAAGGAAAATGTTATGAAGATTGTTAAAATGGGTGTTAAAGATTATATGGTCAAACCTTTCAAGGGTGACCAACTCATTGAGCGCGCCCAATCAATTTTGAAATTGCGGGCAAAAGATTAATTTTACAGTATATTCATTGGGTCTGATAAGGAAAAATTATATAATTGAAAAAAATATCTAATCAGCAGTTTAAAAAATTCAGCACCATTGTATATAATGAATCTGGAATTAATCTAACAGAAGATAAACGGGAACTGCTTAATACCAGAGTTTCCAAAAGACTTCGCAAACTGGTTATGGAGGCGGATGAATATTTATCTTTGATTCAAAAAGATCAGTCTGAAATGAAGTGCTTTCTTGATGCAGTTTCCACAAACCACACATTTTTTTTCAGGGAAGCTAAGAGTTTTAAATATCTGGATCATAATTGCAATACTATCTGGTGTGCGGCCTCTTCCAGTGGTGAAGAACCTTATTCGATCGTCACTTATTGCATGGATTTTGGCTTGAGACCATCAGTTTTGGCTACTGATATTTCAGAAACCTGTTTAGCAACAGCTCAAAAGGGGATTTATTCTAAGGAGAGAATATCAGATGTTCCAAAACATATGTTGAAAAGCTATTTTCAAAAAGGCCATGGCAAGATGGACGGTTATGTTCGCCTTAAATCAGAGGCTCGCAAGCTGATTGAATTTAAAAGATTTAATCTAATAAAAAATGATCCGCCAAACAAAATATTTGATATTATTTTTTGCAGGAATGTTATGATTTATTTTGATCAGAAAACAAAAGAAAACGTTGTCTCAAAGCTGTGCAGAACTCTTAAGCCCGAAGGTTATTTTATTAT
>JASFBJ010000077.1 GCA_030149585.1 Desulfobacterales bacterium
TTGTAGCGGTTTTGAAAAAGATGGCCGTGACGCCGGTTGTGCGAAACAGCGTATCTGGGCGGCAAACGGCGCATCACCGTGGCGATAGGGACCCGCCCGGTCCTCAACAGCAAATGAAAATGATTGGGAATAACCACCAAGACGATCCAGAAAATTATTGCAGTCTGCATGATCTCTAAAAATCTTACAACGCTCAATACAACGCGCGATAATGTGATGCATTGCACCAGGCGCGCCTATTCTTGATTTTCTCGGCATTATTAAACCATAGCACATAACCATCATTTGGAAACTATAAATGTAAAGGGCGTCCCCCGAAGTCTCCGAAGTCCCCCTGAAGACAAATCATGTCCGGTTCAATTATATTCTGGAAAAGATTATCAGGACTTTTTTCAAATGCAATAAAATCAGCATCCCTGTCTTTAGCCAGCAGACCTTTATTTTTTAGATTCAAAAGGGTTGCTCCATGAAAACAAGCACATTTAACAGCTTTGGAAATCGAATATCCTGCTGAGATAAATAATTTCAACTCTTCTTGAACAGAACTTCCATGATGAACCCCCTGGCTGCCTGCATCAGTTCCAATGGCCGTAATTACTCCCTTTTCTCTTGCAAGCCGGATCTGATCTAATTGATGATCAAGATTCTTCTTGCATATTTTGGATTCAATGCTGTGTTTTTGCATATGGCGCAGATAAGCTTGCATGGTAATGGCGGTGGGAATCCAGATAATCTTTTTTTGGGCCATTTTATTTAGATTATCTTCACCCATAAAAAAGCCGTGTTCAATAGATGTGCAGCCTGCTTCAATCGCTATCTGAACAGGTTTCTTGCCGTTGGCATGAACCATTACAGAAAGACCCCGGTTTTTGGCAATTTTAACAGCTTTTTTAAAATCTTTTGCAGAAAACTGGGGCGCTGTTTCGACTCCAAATCGGGTCAGACTATTCAGGCCGGAGTTAACCAGTTTGAGATGATCAATATCTTCCTGGTTTTCTTTTACATCTTTTGCCAGGGAACTATCCAGGGCAAAAGACCGTCCAATCAGTTTACCATAGCGTCCGGACTGATGAAAAGCCCTGCCCGCGGTTTTAAGACAAATCAATGATTGATCTTTATTATGCTTTGACAGTTTATATTGAAGGGTATGTCCCTTGCGATCCCCGCCATCCCTGACTGCTATAATACCCCACTTTCTATACTGCTTTAAATGCTGATGGATTATTTTGACGGCATCTTCAAAACTCAAGTCTAATTGTCGGCGACGAATTTCAGGATCGCTGGATCCTGACATGCATAGATGAGTGTGGCAATCAATCAAGCCTGGAAGAAGAGTGCAATGCGAAAGATCCAGCAATTCTTGCTTTTGATAATTACTCTCTTTTGCATCGCAAATAAAATCTATGCAGCCTTTTTTGATTCCGATAATCTGATTTTTTCGGATTGGGCCTCCGCTGCCGTCAATTAACCAGCCGGCCAGAATAATTTTTGCTGTTTTTGGCCGCATAATTAATCTAAAACTCCTTGCAGTTCTCTTCTAAGAAGATCTAAGGCTGCAGAAGCAAAAATCTTTTTATTCATAAGTCGCTTGCCAAAGGAAAAGTTGAATTGCCGGGTTATTATTTTTTGCGGCCCGGCCAGTCCAACCCAGATGGTTCCAACAGGTTTTTCAGGGCTGCCCCCTGAAGGCCCGGCAATACCGGTAGTTGCAAGGCCATAGGTGGCGTTGCAAATATCCTTTACTCCTTTGGCCATCTCTTTAACGGTTTCTTTTGCAACAGCTCCGAATTTTTCAATAGTAGCCGGTAAAACACCAAGTACTTTGATTTTGGCATTATTGGAATAGGTTACTCCTGAAAACATAAAATAATCCGAACTTCCTGCCACATTGGTTATGCGATTGGCAATCAGTCCTCCTGTGCAGCTTTCAGCAATTCCCAGACTTGCCTTTTGTTCTCTTAAAAGTTGACCAATTACAACCTCTAATGAATAACCATCCATAGAAAAGATATGTTTGCCTAACTGCTCTTTTACCCATTTGGCTGCCGGATTAAGCAAATCCATCAATCCATTTTCGCTTGCGCCCTTTGCGTAAAGTTTAACCTGAATCTCAGGAAAATTGGCACGTAAGCCCAGCTTTATTCCAGGAAATTTTTTTTCAACCAAAGCAACTTTTTCTCCTACAGTGGATTCAGGCAGGCCAAATGTAGATATGGTTTTATCAAGACAATATTGCCGGTCATTGCCAAGAAGTTTGTGAATTCTCACTAAAACCTGATCACACAGCATTTTTTTCATCTCAAAAGGAACTCCGGGAAGAAAAAAGAAAACACATTTGCCGATCTTTAAAATAAAGCCAGGGGCTGTCCCAACAGGATTTAAAATAACTTCAGCGCTTTTTGGCAGTAATGCCTGTTTTTTATTCGAGGCCGGCATTTCCCGTCCGGCTCTTGAAAAAAAACTTTCGATTGTCTTTAATGCGTCTTCGAAAATGACCAGTTTGTCCCCGGCTGCAAGTGCTGCGGCCTCAGCCGAAAGATCATCGGTGGTCGGGCCCAGGCCGCCTGTTATAATTGCAATATCTGCCCTGCCTCCAATTTCTTTAATAATATTTTTCAGGTTTACAAGATCATCTCCCACACAACTGTGCCGTGTAACCTCCAGGCCGGATTCCTCAAGTTTTTGTGAGATATAGGCAGAATTGCTGTCTATTAATGATCCAGAACGAAGTTCATCGCCGGTGGCTAAAATTTCTCCTATCATTTATTTTCCTCCAATCATCGTTTTTGCTGTATTTTTAATAATGCACTATTTACGTTTGTATATCAAGCTGCTGGTCGTCCTTATTGCTAAAATTAGAATTGCTGTGGTAATAGAAGTTGCAAACAAAATTCAATTAAATTAATTACTATTTCATTTTTCATAATAAATCATCAAATTTTCGATTAACAGGGTACAAGATTTATGTTATCTCAAAATTATAAAAAGCACCCGCCTTGCCCGGATTGCGGTAATAAGTTAAATCTTTTGCGCAAATGACAACAGGTTGTCTGGTGTTGCAGGTCTTGCAATAAAACCTACTCAATGGAACAAATGCTTAAATTGATCGATAAATATCTGGAAAACGCCCTGGCTGACGTGCCTTGCGACAGGCTTTAAAAAAACAACTTTAGAAATCAGGGTGTTAATAACCAAATCATGATTAAAAATTTTAAGCTTATTATTGAATATGACGGCAGCTTATTTCATGGATGGCAACGCCAGAAAAAAGACCGCACAGTTCAAGAGACCATTGAAAATACCATTTCAGTGATGACTAAACAGCCGGTTAACTTGATTGGTTCCGGCAGAACAGATGCCGGAGTTCATGCATTGGGGCAGGTTGCTAATTTTCAATCTAATACCAAAATTACTCCGGAAATTTTCAAAAAAGGGCTTAACAGCCTTTTGCCTGATGATATAGTAATTATCTCTTGTGAACAGGCTGATTTGTCATTTCATGCCCGTTTTGCTGTAAAAAGCAAATGCTATCGGTACAGGTTGCTAAATCGTTTGACGCCACCGGCAATAGCTCGTCAATATGCCTGGTTTATTCGCAAAAAACTTGATATTGAGAGCATGCAATATGCTGCCCTGGCTTTGATTGGAACCAATGATTTTAAATCTTTTGAAGGAGCAGGCTCTCCCAGGCGAACCAGCATTAGAACTTTATTAAAAACTGAAATTATTAAAAAGGATAAGGGCTTGGTGGATTGCGAATTTACAGCAGATGGTTTTTTGAGGTATATGGTCAGAAATATTACTGGCACCCTTGTTGATGTTGGACTTGGTAAAATAACCCCAAAACAGGTTCAAAAGATCCTGGAGTCCAAAAATCGCGATATAGCCGGAATAACAGCGCCTTCTCATGGGCTATTTTTGGTTAAAGTAAATTATTAATTATATTATTAAGATAATTTTTTTATGACTTTTTGTTTTAGATCGGCTTTAATAAAATATATTCTCATTTTTACTCTTTGCCTTTTATTTTGCACTGTTTGTGCAGCAGGAGTTGAATCAAATGATGCTATTCTCGATTTTTCTGATGATAGTGCTGTTCCCTGGCATATTGCAGCTGATGAAATCAGTTATGACAGCCAACTATCTCAATATCTGGCCACTGGAAATGTAAGCATTTCAAAAAATCAAAAAAAGATAACATCTGATTTTATCCGCTTTGATCATAAAACCAATAAAATTATCGCAATCGGTCATGTACTGATTATAACCGGCAAAGATTCATTATCAGCCGACAAAGTGGAGTTTGATCTTAATACTGAAACCGGCATTTTATATAACAGCACTGTTTTTTTATCAAAAAATCATTTCTATATAAAAGGCAAAATTATTCGGAAAACAGGTAAAAATATTTATACAGCAGAACAGGCAACCGCCACCACCTGTGAAGGAAAACGCCCGGACTGGAGAATAAGCGGTAAAAAAATCAGGGTCACTATTGAAGGATATGGTTTTGCAAGCCATGCTACACTTCAGGTAAAAAACATTCCAGTACTATACACACCATATATGGTATTTCCTGTTAAACTTAAACGCCAGACAGGGTTATTATTGCCTCAATTCGGTTATTCCGATCGCAAAGGTGCTGAGTATATTCAGCCGCTTTTCTGGGCTATCAATCCTTATTCTGATGCCACTTTTTATAACCATTTTATGGACAAACGCGGCAATAAATTTGGCCTTGAATATCGCTATATTCTATCCGAGCAGGCCAGGGGAACTTTTATGTTTGATGGTTTAAAAGATCAAAAAACAGACCTTACCACAGATGACAGCCATGAATGGGGATATGAGGATGATTCAGTATCCAGGCCAAATAAGGATCGTTACTGGCTGAGAACAAAGATAGATCAACCAGCCGCCTGTGGTTTTATGGCCAGACTCGACTTGGATATAGTCAGTGACCAGGATTATTTGAATGAATTTAAGCATAATTACACGGGGTTTGACGAAACGAAAAAATATTTCAATAATACTTTTGGCCGGGATATAGATCTATATGATGATTCATCTCGCATTAATAGTTTTAATCTAAGCAAAAACTGGGGTAATTATAGTCTTAATGCTGAAACACTCTGGTATGATAATGTTATCAATCGTCGCCAAAATGATACTGATTTTACGTTGCAGCAACTTCCCGCAGTTCAATTTAAAGCCATTAAACAACAGCTTTTTCAGCTTCCGCTTTATTATTCCGGAGATTCCGAATATACTTATTTTTATCGTCAGGACGGTTCAACCGGTCACCGTCTTGATATTTATCCCCGAATTTATTTCCCCTTGAATTTTCGTAATTATTTTGCTTTTGAGCCATCTGCCGGCCTGCGAGAAACTATCTGGTATCCTGATCATTATGATGAATTTGAAATTGACCAAGGCGAATTTTATCAGCGCCAACTCTATGATATTAAGACAGATCTTTCATCCAGTTTTTATAATATTTATAATTTATCAGGTAAAAATCCGGATAAAATTAAACATACACTTAACCCCCGGATAATATATCTGTATATTCCTGAAATAGATCAGGATCAAAATCCATATTATAATTCGATAGATCGCATTGAAGAAAAAAATCTTATAACCTATTCTTTGACCAACACCTTTACCGCCAGGTCGTCCATTAAAAAATCAAACAGTGTTGTGGAATCAGATCTGCCATATGAGCATCATTATCAGGAGTTTTTAAGGCTTAAGATAGAACAAAGCTTTGATATAAATAAAGCGCGTGATAATCAGCCGGAACCTTTTTCAGAAATATCAGGTGAACTTGAAATTTCGCCTAAAAATTATATCTCTTTAACTCAGGATACCACATGGTCTTCTTATGAGAATGAACTCACCGGTAATAATATAGGAATTAAATTATGGGATAGCAGGAAAGATCATATTTTTATAGAGCATCGTTTTAAAAAGGATATAAGTGAATCATTATTGGTAAATATGACCCTGAGAATAACAAATCAATTTACAATGCGCTGTGATTATGAACGAAATCTATTTGAAAATAAGGATATTAGGTCAGGAATCGGTGTTACTTATAAAAAACAATGCTGGGCCCTGGATTTGGATTATAATGTTGATAATGAGGAACAGCGATATTCATTTATGATACATTTAACAGGTCTGGGTGGGGTAGGGAATTAAAAGATTATATAAAAATGATTGACATTTTTTCCGATTTCAGGTCAATGGTATCAGCCTGCTGATTAAAAACCAGATTATTTTTCGAAAATTACTAAGGGCTCGCGCAAAAATAAGTTGGCAATTTTAAGTGTTGAGGCGCCAGTCTGGCAAGGCGCGAAAGTGCAGGAATATCAAGCGTATTCCGAACTTTCGCAACGCAGCCAGGCTGGATGCATCGGCGCTTAAAATGTAAAGTTATTTTTGTGCGAGCCCTAAATCCTGACTATTGATATTATTAACAGTATATATGCTAAATATTTATGAAACTTTACGAACTTAGGCCGGTCTGGTACGTGCTGCACACCAAAAGCAGATTTGAAAATGTTGTGTATGAAGGATTGCTGAAAAAATCCCTGGATACATTTTTGCCCAAAATTCAGGTAAAGAGTAAAAGAAGGGATCGCCACATAATGATTAATGTGCCGCTTTTCCCAGGCTATCTTTTTGTTAATACAAATTTAATTCCGCAAAATCATCTGGAAGTCGTAAAAACCACTGGAGCGGTACGATTATTAGGTAATAAAGATGGCCCTCTTTCAGTCCCTGATGAAACCATCAATTCTTTGAAAATAATGGTTTCCTGCCCTGAGCCGCTCAGCACCGGCTCTCGCTTTAAAAAAGGTGATAAAGTAATAGTTATAAGCGGCCACTTAACAGGAGTTACCGGAATATTCCAGCAATACCGTGGTAAGGGACGAGTCGTTGTTCATATTGAGGCTTTACAACAATTCGCCGCTGTGAATGTTGATGAACAAAATGTGGAAAAATTACCAGAAATATTGTCATAACTACTTGACTTTTTATAAACTTCTATTGTATTAAAAATTTTTAATTATAAAATCATTCTTTTAAGGAGGAACTATGAATAAGCTGGAGTTAATCTCCGCTCTAAAAGATAAAGCGAATATTTCCAAAATGGAGGCAGCCGAGGTAGTTCAAATATTTTTTTCAAGTATGGCCGATGCCTTGGCAAACGGGGAAAGGGTAGAGATTCGAGGGCTTTGCAGTTTTTTTGTAAAAAATTATAAAAGCTACACTGGTCGCAACCCGAAAACCGGCGAAAAGGTAACCATAAAACCCAAAAAACTACCTTTTTTTAAAGCCGGCAAAGAGTTAAAAGAGCGGGTGGACTTCTAAAACCGTTATTCGCTATTCGAGTAAGTATATTATCTTTTTTTTATTATTATCAAGGAGTTTACTCTTGCTCGTATTCACTAAAGTTGAACGCATCTGATAACCTTTTAAATTAGAGTTTTTAGTGCCAGGGTTTAAATCCATTATAGACCAAAAACAGCCTGTTTTGCTGTTGAAAACACTTTTTATCAAAGGCTCTTTACCCCATGCTCTCTTATTTACCGGAATTGACGGAGTGCAAAAGCTGTCTACTGCCATAGCATTGGCAATGCTGTGTAATTGCGAAAAAATCAATTCCAGTCAGACCATACCATTTGGGCTTGGGAAAACAGGAGCAAAAGAGGTAAGACTTGATATAGATTCTTGCGGGACATGCAGGTCTTGCCGAAAAATTCAATCAGATAACCATCCTGATATTATCCAAATTAAACCATCCGGCAATTTAATTAAAATTGATCAGATACGATCTCTTTGTAATTCACTGACTTTAAAACCTTATGAAGCAGATACTCGGGTTATAATCATTTCCAATGCTCAGACCATGAATCCTGAAGCAAGTAATGCTTTGCTTAAAATTCTGGAAGAACCCCCGGATAAAACATTATTGATTCTCATAGCATTACAGGCTTTGGATCTGTTAACGACAATTATTTCACGTTGTCAGCAAATCAGATTTAATCCAATTCAAGCTTCAAGTATTGCAAAGCACCTGATTCAGGAAAAGAAAATGACACAGGATAAGGCTGGTTTGTATGCTGCTCTGTCAGGCGGAAGTTTTTCAAGGGCTCTAAAAATTAACGAAAAATGGTTACGGCAGCGAGACTGGATATTGACGGCTCCTGGTCTGAATCGCTCAAATCGGCAAGCCCTGCCGTCTGTTTTAAAATGCCTTGCATTTGCCGAAAAACTGACAAAATCCAAAGCATTAGTTCCTTTATCACTTGAAATATTGCAAACCTGGCTCAGGGATCTGATTATTTTTCCGTATATCCCTGATAAAATAAATAATATTGATCTTATTGATCAAATTGACCAAATTTCCAGGAACACTGAGCGTGCAACTCTCTTATCAAAATTAGATGCGGTTTTAGAGGCTGCCAAAAATCTACAGGCTAATACCAATTTGAAACTTACACTGGAAATTATGGCTTTAAAATTAGGTGGTTTTTCTGGTACTGGAATTCAGGAAATGGAAATAAATTAAAAAAACTCATTACGGATTTTTATAATGAAAAAAAAAGTCGGCGTTAAATTTCAAACCGCTGGGAAAATATATGATTTTGACTGTGGTGCATATGTTTTGACCCATGGTGATAAGGTTATTGTTGAAACTCAAAAGGGTCTTGGCTTTGGTACTGTTGCAATTTCCCCTGCTGTTTATAAGCCAAAGGCCAAACCCTTAAAAAAAGTATTTCGTGTTGCAGGCCCTGATGATTTAAAGCAATGCCAAAAAAATCTTATTAAGGAAAAACAGGCACATGCCATATGCTTTGAATATATTAAAGAACTTGGCCTTCAAATGAATCTGTTTTCTGTTGAAAGTACTTTTGACGCAAGCCGCCTTACATTTTTTTTCACTGCTGATGGAAGGGTTGATTTCAGACAACTTGTAAAAAAACTTATAAAAGAGTTTCAGATCAGAATTGAAATGAGACAGGTGGGAATTCGCAATCAGGCTAAAATGAGTGGTGGCGTGGGCAGATGCGGTCGTGAATTTTGCTGCTCTTCATTCATGAATAAATTTGAACCTGTTTCAATCAGGATGGCTAAACAACAGGGAGTGTCCTTAAACCCCACAAAAATCTCAGGCCAGTGTGGCAGATTGATGTGCTGCCTGACTTTTGAAAATGAAGCCTATATTCAACTGCGAAAAAATTTTCCAAAACTTGGTAAAATTATAAAAACAAAATTAGATTCCGGTAAAGTAATCCGCCATAATCTTCTTCGCAATCGCGTTATAATCAGAACAAATGAGGGGCGGGAAATTGAAGCAGAGCTTGATGAAATTATCCATAATAAAAAAAGGAGTCAATAAATGGTTATGCCATTTTATATAACAACACCAATCTATTACGTTAATGCCCGGCCTCACCTGGGGCATGCTTATAGCACAATAGCCGCTGATACCGCCAAACGTTTTCACTCCATGAAAACCAATGATACCTATTTTCTTACAGGCACAGACGAGCATGGCGACAAAATTGTTCAAGCCGCAAAAAACGAAAATCTGTCTCCCAGAGCTTATGTTGATAAAATCAGTGGTTTATTTCATGACCTTTGGCCTAAACTCAATATTAGTAATAATAATTTTATCAGAACAACCGATCAATCCCATATGAACGTTGTATCCATGATTTTACAACGCATTTTTGATTCCGGTGATATCTATTTCAGTGAATATGAAGGGCAATACTGTTTTGGCTGTGAACGGTTTTATACAAAGCTGGAACTTGTAGACGGCAAATGCCCTGATCATAAGACCGAGCCGGAAACCATCAAGGAAGCCAATTATTTTTTCAAAATGAGCCGCTACCAGGACTGGCTGATTGAGCATATACAAAAAAATCCTGATTTTATCCGGCCTGAACGATATAAAAATGAAGTGCTTGCTTTTTTGCGAGAACCACTTGAAGACCTGTGTATTTCCCGTCCTAAATCACGTTTAAAATGGGGAATCACACTGCCCTTTGACAGTAATTTCGTTACTTATGTCTGGTTTGACGCGCTTTTAAATTATGTTTCAGCGCTTGGTTATCCTGACTGTGATCTTTATAATAAATTCTGGCCGGTGGCCCAGCATATTGTGGCAAAAGATATTTTAAAACCACATGGTATTTACTGGCCGATTATGTTAAAAGCCGCTGGATTGCCGATTTATCAGCATCTTAATGTTCATGGCTACTGGAATATTGCTGATAGTAAAATGTCCAAAAGTATCGGCAATGTAATAGAACCACTGGAACTAAAAAATATATACGGCCTTGATTCCTTTCGTTTCTTTTTAATGAGAGATATGGTTTTTGGCCTGGATTCCAATTTTAGCGAAGAGGCTTTGGTACAGCGCGTTAATTCTGACCTGGCTAATGACCTTGGCAACCTTTTTTCCAGAGTTCTGGCCATGGCTCATAAATATTTTAAAGGTGTTGTTCCTGAACCTGATCCTGAAATTGAAAAAACATCTAAAATCGGTCTTAGGATGGCTGCTTTAGATACTGTCGCGGAATTTGATCAACACATGGAAGTTTTTGCTTTTCATAAAGCCCTGGCAAGTATCTGGCACTTTATCAGTAAAATGAATAAATATGTTGATATTACAGCGCCCTGGGAACTGGCAAAAAGAAAATCCAGTCAGCAGCAGCTAAAAACAGTTATTTATAATTTGCTTGAAGGTCTGCGCGTCGTTTCCGGCCTGGTTTATCCGGTAATGCCGGGAACCGCTGCCACAATGCAAAAACATCTTGGACTTGACCCTGAAAAGCAATTTTATAAATTAGAACTGCTTCAGGCCTGGCATATTATTTTGCCTGGAAATAAACTGCCAAAATCAATTACCCTGTTTCCTCGAATAGATATAAAAAAGGATAAAGCATATTCCATGGCCAAATCATCTGAAACAGCGGAGCAATTGACAATCAAACCGGAAATAACGATTCAAGATCTAAATAAACTTGATCTGCGTGTTGGTACTATCCTTAAGGCAGAACCAATTCCCCGAGCTAAAAAGCTTCTTAAGCTGGAAGTTGATCTTGGCGAAATAAGAACCATTATTTCCGGGATTTCCGAGCAATATTCACCAGATGATCTTGTTGGTAAACAGGTAATAGTCGTTGCCAATCTGAAACCGGCAAAACTCATGGGCGTATTATCCCAGGGCATGTTACTGGCCGCTGTTGACAAAGATATTTCCCTTGCAACCCTTGATAAACCGGTTAAGCCGGGTACAAAATTAAGCTGATTTGTGAATCTCAAAAAATCAAATACTCCTCCAATTATAACCGTTGTCGGCAATTCCGGTTCCGGTAAAACCACCTTTATTGAAAGATTGATTCCGGAAATTATTAAATATGAACTTAAGGTGGGAACCATTAAGCATGATGTGCATGGTTTTGAGATGGACAAGCCCGGTAAGGATAGCTGGCGACATAAAAAGGCTGGAGCCGCAACAACAATAATCTCATCTTCCAGGCAGATTGGAATGGTTAAAGATGTAACCTGCGATCATCCACCCAAAGAACTTCTTTCTCTTTTTGAAGATGTTGATATTGTGATTGCCGAAGGTTATAAAAGCCTTAAATACCCAAAACTCGAATTTTTCAGAGCCAAAATCTCACCTGAACCTCTTTGTCAAAATGATCCTGACTTGCTGGCTTTTATAAGTGACGACCCTTTTGATCTTGATGTGCCCTGCTTTGCAACCCATGCTTATAAAGAAGTCGCCAAATTTTTAATCGATTATTTCAAACTGCTTTAGGGTCACAGAAAGAAATAAATCCATAAAATTGCGCTGGATGTTGGTTTGTTTACAAGGCACATCCACCAGCTCATATCGAGATAGGTGCCGGTGAATGTAACGCAGTAGACGAACCAACAGACAAGCAAGGTGCGGATTTATTTATTTCCGGGGCACTTACCAGCTTCTCAAGAAGAAGAGATAGAAGTATAGTACAAAGACTTAATGAGATACCGGCAAAAAAATGGAAGAAAAAACGTGTTGACTGTGCCGTGAATAAAAAAAGAACTTTGAAAGCTCTCGATGAAAAAATTTTTCTTGAAAAATACGGGAAAAATATCAGGCAAATCGCTATTACAGGACATGGTAGAATTTAACCAGCATTGATTATCACAAATGATTTTCAAGAACGTATTGAAATAATAATCAGAAAATATACAAGGCGCTGGCTTGTAGAAAAAGGTATTTCTGAACAAATAGATTTCTTTCATCTTAATCGAGTTTCATCATCAATGGTAAGGAACGAGGACGAATTAAAGTTGATTTTGATCTCACAATGAGTATCACTGCTCATAATCTTTATAGATTGTTCGCAAAGGAGCTGGAGAGGTATGGCAGCTACAGCGATCAATCTATTTATGAAAAATTTATAAAAAATTCCGGTGAAGTTTCAGTTGAAAACGATACAATAAAAGTTTTAAAAAAAAACACTTCCTTAAGATTGTTACAGAATTATACTGATCAAAAATATTCTTATTTTGGGAATAAAAAAATTATTTTTATAGGTGCTTCAAGCACCTGAAAATTAGGTCACATTATTTGGCATGAAATTCCGTGATAAAAATAATTATCCAGCTTATGCTTAATATGATAAAATTACATGTTATTCATGTAGAAAAAACATATCACCAAAAAATTTCTTGTAAAACTATGGTGTTACATTGTATTAAATGAATGTAACTCCTGTGGTGGAGTTATAC
>JASFBJ010000292.1 GCA_030149585.1 Desulfobacterales bacterium
CATCTTAAATGAACTTTAAAGACGACTTTAAATCGGTTCATTTAAGATGATGCCACGCGCTGTATCCGCGGTCTCGATTGCGTCAAGGTACTCTGCTGACATGGACCCTGACCTGTGTCCGGCGATATCGGTTCCTTTGAGATAAATAAAACAAAAATCGGGGCAGCAAAAATTCAGGTAACCGGTGGCAACCAGTGCAGCCTCAAGGTCGAAATTTTCCGTTGAGCCGCTGTTTATGAAGTGTGAGTGGTCGAGAGAGCCGGGCGCTGAAAGGTTTCTAAACTGCTCCCAGGAATAAAAGGCTGCGGTTTTTTTGCCGTAGTCTTTTGCCACATCTATGATGCTTCTTGCTAAAGACGACGGTTCAGGAGAACCAATATTGGTAAGCGCATTATGCACTATCGGCGGCAGAAATGTGAAAATGTTAAAATTGTTTTTGCAATGTCTCATTTTTTATACTTAACCTAATCAATGTTTGATTTTTATGAGACAAAGGTTAATTTTTTGTAAAATATGGCTGAGTCTAACCTGTTGGATCTGATGCCCCTGTATTGGACAAGGCGGCCCATAACAGACCGCCCTATTCAATTCCGATTTCCCAATTCTCAATAAATTGTTTTACTTTATAAGAGCTACAGAGGTGCTTTGCCCATAGAATTCGGTTCCCATCCTATCTGCAATGATGTTCTTCGTCTCCGGGGCAAATCTTACCTCGCCGGACATAGTGCCCGAAGAAAGCATAAACTTTTTGAACTTGTTGTTGCCCTCCTGTGTCATGGGGTGTTCGCCTTTTGGATGCCACCATTTGGCATTCATCATGTTTTCCTTTGCCTCGGACAGGACACTGGAGCTGCACGGCACGTCATAGGTATTATAGCTGATCTTTTTACCATCTACTTCAAAAATGCAGTACCGCATAGGCCATGTCATGGTCGAAGGACAGGTAAAAAGGGCAATATGGTTATCTTTCTTGTACCGTGTGCTGATATGGCGGTGTCCCGACATTGTCATAACAACCTGAGGATGCTTTCTCAAAACCTTTAAGACGTCCCCTGCATTCCTGGTCACGAATTTATCAAAGTCATTCTCACCGTTCACCGCTGAATCACAGTAAGCAGTAAGCTGATGATGTAAAAGAACAATGGTCGGTTTGTTTGGATTTGAAGCCAGATCCCGTTCAAGAAAGCTTAGCCCTTCTTGCGTAATTCTCCCATCCCAGTCACCGGTTCTAGTGCTGTCGAGCCCGATGAGGTGGATGTTGGGAAGGGGATCAACACTCCAGTGGGTCTTGGGACCGTTGTATCCATGGCCCTGGAATGTCCAGATCATAGTTGCCCTTGTTACGCCAGGACTGCGGGCAGCCTTATTTGTATCAACAGGACTGATATCGTGATTACCCAGTACCACATAATAGGGCGCTGTCAGATCGTCCATCACCTCTTTGAAGCGATCTACATTCCAGGGCTCAGCATCTTTTGTGAGGTCGCCCAGAGCCACAACAAAATCAATGCCCTCTGTTTGGTTGATCTCTTTGATAGTGGACTGAAGAAGCTGGACACTGTCCTTGAACATCTTGCTGCCGTTTTCCGGTGACTTTTGCCCTGCTACCGACATATGGGGGTCTGCGATCACAGCGAACTTAAATGAACTGGCAGCAAAAGCGGTTGAGCCGCCAAACAGGATAAACAGACCTAAAAGACAGACAGTCATTTTTATTCTCAAAATTTTCATCTTAATCTCCTTTATTTAATTTAACGCAAATAAATTATTTGATTCAGACCATTTGTTTTTCAGAAAAAATGGCTATTTCATTGCACTCACCCCCTTTCCAGGTTCACCTAAAACAAGATATGGCAGGCATTCATAGGGTCACAGGTTTCATCGGTTTATTTTATCAAGACCACCTTTCCTTCCCTATAGCGGGGTATAATGATCTTGCGCATTTTGGAGAGCACCTTTTTCATGTTTTTAGTATGTGCTATGCTCATTACAGTTCTCCTGTCTGCGCTCTCCATAAGTTTTGTGATGGAATTTCCAAGCGCTTCCGCCATTTTGACACGTTCCTCCACATATGCAGATGCCTGTTTTCCCAGCTCATCCATCTCAACACGCGCCCCCGATGCCTTCATATCAGAATATGTCTTTGCCTCATTTATCATTTGAAACTGTGCTGATCTTGCATCTGAGACCTCGCGAAAGGCAGATGCCACCTCCTCAGGCGGTCTTGTTTCCTGAAGGTGTGCTGAGAGCAATCGAACACCTGAGCTATGACAATCCAGAATATCCTGGCCAATACGTTTGACGTGAGCTTCGATATCAGATTTCCTGCTTGTAAGCGCTTCATCTACGGTAAACATGTTGAGCGTCTTATTGAGCGCAGCAGATACAGCGCATCTTATAAGGCTGTCTGGATCTTCCACTGTTTTAAACAAAAAGTCCCAGGAATTTTGAACCCGGTAATTTACAAGCAGCTTTACCTTGATGATGTTGAGGTCTCCTGTGATCCAGCTCGCTTCTTGAGATACGGAACCTACGAAAATCGGGGTTATCCGGCTCATTGAAACCTTGCGGATTGTATGGAAAGGAAAAGGAACGGCAAAGTGAAATCCGGCAGACAACTCTGAGATTCCTCTTCCAAAGCGGATAAGAATGCCGAGCTCACCCGGCTGCACTGTAGAAATCCCTAAAGCAATCCAGCAACATGCAGTTAAAATAAAAATCACGGCAAGTGTTCTCTTGAGTATACCGTCTAAAATGCCTTTATTCTTTTTTTGCACTTTTTCCATACATGGGAGCCTTTGCTCACTTTGATAAAATCATAAACGCAAATTCAATCGCCTGGAAAAAAGCTTAATTGTACGTTTTTTCCAGTGGGTTTTGTGGTGGTTGTACTTATATCCTCACGGCCATTTTGCAGGATCAGGATATCCTTTTCACCAATAGTGTCTCTGTAGATCTGGAGCCGGCGTATGTATTCATATAGTTGTGGATCTATTTCATAAGTTTGAGCCAGAATTTTCATTGCCTTTGCATCTGCCCTGCCTTTAATCATCTCAGCGGCCTTGCGTGCTTTTGTCTTTGTAATGTCAGCCTGAAGCCTCGCTTCCGCCTTTATCTTTCTGGCGGCTTCCATTCCCTCGGACCTGTACTTTGTCGCAATTCGCTGTCTTTCCGAGTGCATTCTGGCAAAAATAGAGGACTCATTCTCTTTTGGAAACATGAGACGTTTTACCCGTATATCCAGAATGCTCAACCCAGTGTCTGCCAGGTTACCATTGCTCTTGCGCAATATACTCTCCAGAATATCTGTGAGTTTAATTTCATCTGTGTTGACGGATATAAGAGCCGAAAGGGGAAATTGCCCAAGGGTTGTGCTTAACGCAGAAGCCGTCAAATCTTCTAACGTCAGTTCAGCGATTTTCCGGTCTTTCAAAGTTTTATAGAAAGATAATGGATCCTGAACGCGATAAGTAAAGAAATGATCGACTATAATGTTTTTTTTATCACTTGTAAGAAATTCTTTTGATGTAGGATCACACATAATGATTCTCTTGCTCAATGTGCGCTTTGTTTGAACAGGATTTGGCATTTTCCAGTGAAGTCCGGCCTGGTCAATAACTTTTTTACATTTGCCGAACTCGAAAACAATGGCATACTCTCCCTCTCGTACCACAAACATCGTTGTAAGAATCATGTAGGCACACAGGATAATAAGTAATGCAACTGAGATATGGCGTTTTTTCATGGATGTCATTCCTCCTCTTTACGGATGTCGATATAGATGGGTGCATACGGATCTGTAAAAAAGATTTTAGAGGCTGCCTTGTGTAATGATTGAAACGCTTCCAGGTCAAGATTGCACTCTATCCCTTCCCCGTGGGTTTTCTTTATTGTCTGAAACTGCTTTATCCTGGCCGTTTCAGACTCAACGCGTGCGATCTCCTTATGTGCATAGGCTCGAGCATTTTTTATAATCTCTTGGCCAGATGCTCTTCCGTTGGCGGCGATACGATAGGCGTTGGTTTCCGCTTCATTAATGTACCGTTCCCTGTCTTCTTTGGCGCTGGCTACCATACGAAAAGCTGGTATGACAGGCGTGGGCGGATGGAGGCCGAGGTATGCCATATGCAAAACTCTGATGCCAAGATTCATTTTCTTGCTTTGATTGTTAATCATGTCGCGCATTTTCATCAGGATGATATCCCTGCAATTTCCGAGAATATGCTCTAATTCACTCTGAGCAAAAATCGCGGTTATAGCTGATTCGCTTAACGCTTCAAGAATGGACATTGCACGTTCTACCTGATACAGATAGTCTAATGGCTCACAAATATGAAAATAGACCGCAAAACTCGCATTAACTAAATTCTGATCACCAGTGAAACACAGAAAATCGTGCAGGTAATTGCTGTCCGTACCAGGCAGGGGAGTTGTGCCTTCAGGAGAGACCACCACAGCCTTGGTAT
>JASFBJ010000293.1 GCA_030149585.1 Desulfobacterales bacterium
TATTCCTGCAACTTTTGTACTTTTATATCGAACAAACCTGACCTAAATCTGTGCGTCTACTTGTGGAAGTTATTTCGTCCCCGTTCCTAAATCTGTGCGCCTACTTGGAGAAGTTATTTCGTCCCCGTTCCTAATAAAGTTTGATCAAACAGCAAACAGGGCAATTGCAATAATGTTTATTTTTTGTTATAAACATCAAAACTGTCTAATTAAATTATAAGGAGGACGATAAATGGCCAAACTGCTGTGGGAACCATCTCAGGATAGAATTAAAAAAACCAATATGTTTTGTTTTATGAACAATATTAATGATAAATATCAGCAAAAATTTACAGAGTATGCTGATTTTTATCAATGGTCGATTGATAATATCCAGGAGTTCTGGGCTTCCTGGTGGGATTTCAGTGAAATAAAAGCCTCCCTGCCCTATGAAAAGATAATTGATGATTTAACGAAAATGCCTGGTGCGAACTGGTTTCCAGGTGCCAGGCTTAATTTCAGCGAAAATCTTTTAAAATACCGTGATGAACAAACAGCCCTTATTTTTTTTGGTGAGAATCAGGTCTCTTATCGTCTCAGTTATGCCGAGCTATATGATGAAGTGGCTAAAGTTGCCAAAGCTCTCAAGGATGCCGGTGTTTCAGTTGGTGACCGGGTAGTGGGCTTTATGCCGAATATGCCGGAAACAATTATTGCCATGCTGGCGGCAACCAGTATGGGCGCTGCCTGGTCTTCCTGCTCTCCTGATTTTGGGATAAAAGGGGTTCTGGATCGTTTTGGCCAGATAAAGCCTAAAATTCTGTTTACGGCCGATGGTTATTTTTTTAAAGGTAAGCCCCTTGATTCATTAAAACGAATCAGCGAAATCGTTCAGGATTTGCCCTCTATTGAAAAAGTGGTGGTCGTTCCTTATATAAATTCAAAACCTGATATAAGTACTATGCCAAATGCAATCAGATTTAATGATTTTAAATCAAAGCAGTCCGGCCTGGAAATAGACTTTGCCCAGCTGCCCTTTGATCATCCCCTTTATATCATGTACTCCTCCGGCACAACGGGTCTGCCGAAATGCATGGTTCAAAGTGCAGGGGGAATTTTGATACATCATTTAAAAGAGCTGGTTTTACATACTGATCTGAAACGGGAAGATAAAATTTTTTATTTTACCACCTGCGGCTGGATGATGTGGAACTGGCTGGTCAGCTCCCTGGCAGTAGGCGCTACCCTAATCCTTTATGATGGAAATCCCTTTCATCCTGATCCAGGTGTTTTATGGAAAATGGCCCAGGACGAAAAAATTACTATTTTCGGTACCAGTGCCGGATATATCGCGGCCCTCCAAAATTCAGGCGCCAAACCAGGCTTAGACTATGATTTATCTTCGCTGCGAGCGGTTTTATCCACAGGCTCCCCCCTTTCCATTGACAGCTTTCAGTATATTTACGATGATGTTAAATCTGACCTGCAGCTTGCCTCAATTGCCGGTGGCACAGATCTTAACGGATGCTTTGCCCTGGGAAATCCAATAGGCCCGGTTTATTCAGGAGAACTCCAATGCCGTGGTCTTGCCATGAAAGTTGAGGCATTTGACGATGACGGCCATTCTATTATTGACGAACAGGGCGAGCTGGTCTGCACAGCCCCTTTTCCCTCCATGCCGATCTATTTCTGGGATGATCCTGATAATAAAAAATATCATTCAGCCTATTTTGATATATACCCCAACATATGGCGGCATGGGGATTATATTATAGTGACTAAAAGGGGGGGCGTAATTATGTATGGCCGTTCCGACGCCACCTTAAATCCAGGAGGCGTGCGAATTGGTACAGCTGAAATTTACCGCCGGATGGATAAGCTGCCTGAAGTGGAAGATAGTGTGGTGGTGGGCCAAACATGGGAAAATGATGTGCGGGTAATTTTATTTATTATGCTTGCACAAGGCTTTACTTTAACCGAAGAACTTCAGAAAAAAATCAAACTAACCATTCGTGTTAATGCTTCGCCCCGCCATGTTCCGGCTAAAATTATTGCAGTACCTGATATTCCCTATACACATAATATGAAAAAAGTTGAACTTGCTGTTAAAAAGGTGATTCATAATAAAGAGGTTCGCAATAAAGATGCCCTGCGTAACCCACAAGCCCTGGATTATTATAAAGATCTGAAAGAACTTAGCGAGAATTAAGAAAAAAAAGATCAGAAATCAGGAGTTAAGGAACGGGGACAAAATAACTTCCACAAGTAGGCGCACAGAGATGCATAGTTGAGGAACTTATTTTGTCCTCGTTCCTAATGGTTTGGGTTCTGTGCCTTTTAAAAACAGAGCCCAAACCCCATGTGTTGAAGTTTCCCTGGCGGCTAAGCCGGTTAGAGGATTTATCCTTTTTTTAACCACATTATCAGGCAGGTCAAAATAATGAAAAGCAGTTTCAGCCTGAACCTGTTTCATAAAATTAATCCAGATAGGCAGGGCAGTTCGCGAGCCTGTTTCTCCCTTTCCCAAAGAGCTGTGGTTATCCATGCCAACCCAGACTCCAGCTGCCATTCCAGGTGAATATCCAATAAACAGGGCATCTTTAAAGTCATTGGTGGTACCGGTTTTACCTGCCAGAGGGGGCCTAAGTATTTTAGCCTTGCGCCCGGTCCCCTCCTGAATGACCCCTTCAAGCATATTAGTGATAATAGCGGCTCCAGCCCGGGACATCATAATTTTCCTTTGCGGTTTTACCTGCCAGAGCAGTTTCCCTTGAGCATCACTTATTTCCAGAATACCAAAGGGTTTGATCCTCTCACCCTTATTGGCAAAAACAGCATAAGCTGAAACCAGTTCCATTAAAGATAGTTCCGAACTTCCAAGGGCCAGGGAAAGATCAGGCGATAGAGAGGATTTAATTCCAAGATCATGGCCAAAGCGGGCTACTGCTGAAGGTCCAAGGCTTTCAATCAATCTGATGGCCGGAATATTTATTGAATCAACCAGTGCCTTGCGCATGGTTATTTCGCCCTGATAATCTCCGCTAAAATTTTTAGGGCGCCACTCCTTGCCCTTTGGCCCATTTTTGAAAATAACCGGTCCATCCAGCAGCATTTTTGTTTGAGCAAAGCCTCTTTCAACGGCATTGGCATAAATAATCGGTTTAAAAGCAGAACCCGGCTGCCTTTTGGCATTAACAGCCCTGTTAAAATTATTTTGCTGAAAATCTTTGCCTCCTACCATAGCTGTTATTTCACCGCTTTGAATATTCATGGCCAGCAAGGCGGCCTGGGGAGCTGCCCTGGAACCAGAGAAATTAGTCTTGTTTTGCCGGATGCGCAGCACAAGATCACTCAGACCTTCATCCAATGCTGTTTCAGCAGATTTCTGGAGTTTAAAGGAAAGTGTTGTGAAAACCCTTAGCCCCCCCTTATAAAGCAGGGTGGGTCCAACTATTTTTTCAAGCTGTTTTTTAATATAATCAACAAAATAAGGAGCTTTTCTCTGATGGCGGGCTGCTTTGGTATTTTGCACCGCAGCCTTTTTTGCCTGTTCATATTGAGAATTATCTATAATATTAGTCAAATACATCTGCTTTAAAACCAGATTGCGGCGTTTAACAGCTCTTTGTTTATTAACCAAAGGGGAATAAAAGGAGGGCGCTTTAGGCATGCCGGCTATTAGGGCGCATTGGGCCAGATCCAGTTGCTGAACATTTTTGTTGAAAAAGATTTTAGCAGCAGCCTGGACTCCATAAGCACCACTGCCAAAATAAACCTGATTTAAGTAAAATTCTAATATTTCACTTTTAGTGTAGCGGCGTTCAAGCTGGATTGCCAAAAGAGCTTCTTTTATTTTTCTGATTAGAGATTTGCGGGGAGTTAAAAACAGAGTTTTTGCCAGTTGCTGGGTGATTGTACTGGCGCCTTCAACAAACTCACCAGCCATAATATCTTTTATAATAGCCCGCAAGATTGATTTTAGAGCAACTCCGCTATGATCATAAAAACCGCGGTCTTCAGTGGCAATTAAAGCTGACTGCAGATATTTCGGAATCTGATTTAATGGAACTGGATCACGTTTTTCTAAAAAAAATTCTGCCAGTAACTCCTTATCTGCTGAATATATTCGGGTGATTGCTGAAGGCTTAAAATTTTCCAGACCTCTAATCTGAGGCAAATCCTGTAATAAGGCCAGCAAAGCGCCGCCAAGACAGCCTCCTGTAAGCCCTGCCAGTGACACAATCCAGAAAATGGAACACCATTTAAAATTGAATAGAGATTTAAAGCGCATTTTCCTGTCCCTTAAGCAAGACTTTATTGACTCAATAAATATCTCATTGTATGAAACCTTATATATTTGTCAATCTGATAAATATTTAAAAACTGGAGAAAGGTTAAATGACTCATCATCATAAGCACGATCACAACCATGAACATAATCACGATCATGATCACGAACACCCCCATGACCACC
>JASFBJ010000294.1 GCA_030149585.1 Desulfobacterales bacterium
TATAATGATATTATTTATATCATGGATTCTGAAAAAGAGATTGACCGCCGCTATGCAGATCTCACCATGATCATCAGACCTGATAAAAGATATGGTAAAGTATTTGATGTTTTGATTGAATTCAAATTTGTAACGCTTAAAAAAGCAGGAATAAGCGCTGACCAGGCAAAAAAGTTGTCTGAAAATGAACTTTCCAGCATCCCTGAGATTCTAAAACAGATGGAAGATGGCAAAAAACAGGTGAAAGAGTATGGTAAAAAACTTGAACAAAGGCATGGAAATTTACGGCTGCAAAAATTTGTAGTGGTGGCATTAGGATTTGAGAGGGTATGTTTTACAAAAATATAAGGCATAAAAGCGGATGTGTAATTTGCGGAAAAAGACTTATTTATAATGATGAAGACGAGGCATTGAACTGCTTATTTTGTCATAATACCTTTTACAGCAATGTTAAATGTATTAAGGGGCATTATATATGTGATAGGTGTCACTCTTTATCTGCAAATGAATTAATTCAGGAGTATTGTATTTCCTCGCAATCAACGAATCCTTTGAATCTATCCATGGAACTGATGCGGCACCCAGCGATAAAGATGCATGGGCCGGAACATCATTTTTTGGTGCCGGCTGTTTTACTGGCAGCTTATTATAACAGAACCGGAAGTTTTCAGGAGAAGAAAACAAAGATTATTACTGCCGGCAAAAGGGCCGAAAAAATCCTGGGGGGTTTTTGTGGAACCCATGGCGCTTGCGGGGCAGCAATAGGCACAGGAATATTTGTTAGTTTAATCACAAATAATACCCCATTAGCCGGTAAAGAATGGAAAGAATCAAATATGATGACATCGAAAAGTCTATCTGTTATTGCAGAGCATGGTGGCCCGAGATGCTGTAAAAGAAACTCATTTCTGGCAATAATAGCCGTAACGAAGCATTTTAATATTAACGGCTTTAATAGTGCTGAAAGTATCAAATGTGAATTCACGCGCTTTAATAAGGAATGTTTAAAATCGGATTGTCCTTTTTTTTAGATTGTCTTCCATGGTACGGATTGCCACCCGGCTTATTGTACACCTGATCGCTGAACGTGCGCATTCAGAAAAAAAACCTTTTGCAGGAGCTCACCCATGAAACCAAAACAAAAACCGATTATTCTTATTTGTTGCGTCGCAGTGCTGCTTCTTATGATCCTCACCGGATCCGCTTACGCGATGATGTATCGATTTTCAGGCGGACCTTCCGGCGGCACTTTTCAGTATTATGCCGGCGCTGTTTCAACACTTTCCAAGCAGAACAGAATAAATGTACTGGCCAGTTCTTCAGGTGGTTCCGTTGAAAACATCAGGCTTGCAAATTCAGGCAAAGCAAGTTTTGCGGTGGCATATTCAGGCCATTTGTTTCAGGCTGAAAGGGGTTTATTGCCTAAGGATACACGTACATATAAAAATGTGCTGGCTGTCTGTTATTTATACGGCGCACCGGCCCAGCTGGTTGTAAGGGCTGGTTCGGGCATTACAGAAACTCTGCAGCTTGCCGGCAAAAGAGTAGGCACTGGTAATGCCGGGTCGGGAGCCGCGGCCAACTGCGAACTTTTTTTTTCGGAACTGGGCATCTGGAACAAGATAACCAGAAATTTTCTCGGATACCGGCAGGCGGCTGATGCCTTTAAGAATAAACAACTCGATGCCTTCTGGATCTTTTCCGGATGTCCCAATGCAGCGGTGATCGAAACCGCGCTTCAAAACAAAATCAAGCTGATAAGTTTATATTCTGAGGCTGAAAAAACCGGTTTTTTACAAAAACATCCCTATTTTACCAAAGTGGTTATTCCGGCAAACACTTATAAAGGAGTTTCAAGCGACACAATAACCTTCCAGGATGCAGCCTTGTGGGTGGCAAACAAAAAAGTTTCGGCAGACCTGGTATACAGGCTTTTAAAAATTATTTACAGTCAAAAGGGGCTTGAATATATGGTAAGTGTTCACAAGTCGGCCAGGGCCATGAGCATACAAGACGGGATTCATGGTATTATAACTCCCTTACACCCCGGAGCCGTAAAATTCTGGCAGGAGAACGGAATTTTGAAATAAAATGTATACCCGCTTAAACAGATTTGAAAAAATTATTTTTGATTTTTTATCGGTTGCTCTGGTTCTTTTTTACTCCTTTTCAGCATTGTTAAGGCCCGCAGCAACCCAGTACCACCGGGGGATATATGTTGTCATAACCTATATGTTATGCTTCCTGCTATATAAATCAAAAAACAGCGTATTCAGGATAGTCGATTATCTTTTAATACTGTTATCTATTATAACATGCGGTTACTGGATAGCTAGTTTTGAGGCGCTTAATTACCGCGCCGGCGCTGAAACGCTTATCGACAGCATAATTGCCGTTATCGGCGTTATCCTTGGAATTGAAGTCGCTCGCAGAGTAATAGGCGGGGTCTTTGTAATTATAGGCTTTCTTTTAATTATTTACGGCGTGTACGGCCCTTATGCGCCCGATCTTTTTGCCCATCCCGGCGATAGTTTTACCGGTTTATGCATCACGATTTTTTATAAAAACGACGGAGTTTTCGGTATTATGGCCAATGTTCTGGCCACCTACGTGCTTCTGTTTGTGTTATTCGGCGCTTTTCTTAAAAAATCAGGAGCGCAGAAATTTTTTATCGATTTTCCCCTTGCCGCAGTGGGCCATAAAACGGGCGGACCTGCCAAAGTGGCTGTTATTGCCAGCGCCTTATTCGGTTCCATATCAGGCAGCGCCATCGCAAATACGGTCTCCACCGGAGCCTTTACGATCCCCTTGATGAAAAAAGCAGGCTTCAGGCCGCATATTGCCGGGGCAATTGAACCGGCGGCCTCCATCGGCGGCATGTTCATGCCGCCGATTATGGGAGCCGGCGGTTTTATTATGGCGGAACTCACCGGCCTGCCATATTCCCGCATCATGCTGGTGGCTGTTTTCCCGGCCATGATCTATTTTTTCAGTGTTTTTGTAATGGTGCACTATGAGGCCAAAGCCTATAATATAACCGGCGCCAAATTTCATACCAGCGCCAGGCTGATATTGCAAAAGGAATGGTATTATTCGCTCCCCCTGCTCTTTATTACCTTAATAATGCTGTCGGGCTATTCAGCCGGATTTGCCGCAATTATCGGAATCATATCATGCCTGGCTGTGAGCTGGGTTAAAAAAGATACTGCCATAGGCCTGAATGGTTTTATCGAAGCATCCCGGGCCGGAGCTGAGAACAGTCTTAAAATCGGCGCAACCGTCGGAGTTATCGGCATTATAATCGCTGTGCTCACATTCAGCGGACTGGTTTTAACCTTTGCTGATATTGTTATCCAGCTTGCCGGCGGAAAACTTTTTTTGACAATCCTGCTGATAGCGGCGGCGTCACTGGTGCTGGGCATGGGCGTGCCCGTAACTGCCGCTTACCTGATAACGGCCGTTGTGGCAGTCCCTGCCTTAACCCATCTGGGAGTCAACGAACTTGCATCCCATATGATCGTTTACTGGCTGTCCCAGGATTCCAATATTACCCCGCCGGTATGCATTGCGGCCTTTGCAGGAGCAACCATTGCGAAAGCCAATATGTGGAAAACCGCCTTTGCTGCGTTTAAATTTGCAAAATTTCTTTATCTGGCGCCCTTTTTATTCGGCTATGTGCCCGGTTTTTCCCTGCAGGGAGACCTGTTTGATATAGTAAAAGCTTTTCTTATTATTGCCGCCGGCACCTATGTTTATGCATATTTACTCAGCGGTTTCTGGTGGCATAAAATCAAACAAAGGGCATAAACTCTTAAATGGGACAAGCCGTGAAAAAAAATCATTATTTTAATAGCGAACAGCTTTTTACTCAACTTTATTTCCCGCTTCGGAGCCGGGACTGGTAATATAAATTGAATCAATATCTATGATAATCACTCCTTTAGGAACACTTTTTTTTACCATTTCCGCTCCAAGATCAAAATTAACACCGGATGTCTCAATTCTGGAGGTTCCCTTAAACTGGTAACCTGTACTCCCTTTCCATACTGATATGGATACGTTTGGATTTTCATTGATGTTGAGCAAAGTTTTTTTCATAAAATTATCAACCAACATAATCTTTGTGTCACCCATGATTTTGCCGTAATGTATCGGCACTGCGTTTGGGATACCATCTTTATCAGCCGTAGCAAAAACACATACGGGTACTTCGTCAAATAATGCTTTCATTTCATCAGTCAATTTAGCCATAATTTATTTTCCCCTTTTTTATGCTTAAAAATTAATAACCATTTCCTATAAATCACCCCGGTATGCCTGTTTAAATCCATAACGTTTACTGCATACATAAAACCTGTTTATAGCCATTATACAAGAATGTCAATATGTCACGAACGTCTGTATATTTCAAGTAAAAAGTGTACCACTGTGTTAATTGAAAAGTATACCAG
>JASFBJ010000295.1 GCA_030149585.1 Desulfobacterales bacterium
TCTTGAAATAGCTCGCTATTCCTGCAACTTTTGTAATTTTATATCGAACAAACCTAACCTAAATCTGTGCGCCTGCTTGTGGGAGTTGTTTCGTCCTCGTTCCTTAGCAAAGGCAAAAAAAAGATAATCGAACTATACGCAATAATTATTGCTCTGTCAATTGATTGACAATAGTTGTGCTGATTTTATTTAAATTTATATGCTAAAAATTTTTGTTATTGACGATAGTGATAAGATCGGTGATAAAATAACTGATAATTTTTATATTTAAAAGGAAGAAATATGCCTGATTTAGAATCTGAACAAATACCAGCCCTTGTAGAGACCATTCATTTTATCGCAATATGTGGTACTGGAATGGGGGCTTTGGCCTGTATGCTAAAAAAAATGGGATATAAGATTAGCGGATCCGACCAAAATATATATCCTCCTATAAGCGATTTTTTAAATCAGCAGAATATAGTGGTCTCAAGAGGATTTTCACCAGCGCATCTGGCTCATAAACCGGATCTGGTGATTGTGGGCAATGCAGTTTCAAAAGAGAATCCGGAAGTTCAGGAGATGATTTCCAAAGGACTTAATTATTGTTCTATGCCCCAGGCAATAAACCGGTTTGTGGCTAAAAAAAAAAGAAAGCTGATTATAACCGGAACCCATGGAAAAACAACTACTGCGGCCATTCTAACATGGATTTTGTTCATAGCTGGATTGGATCCTTCATATATTATCGGAGGAATCCTTACTGATTTCAACAGCAATTATCGTTTGGGAAAAGGAAATTATATAATCATTGAAGGCGATGAATATGATACTGCTTTTTTTGATAAGGGAGCTAAATTTATGCATTATAATCCCTTTGCCGCTATTTTAACCAGTGTGGAATTCGATCATGCAGATATCTTTGCTGATTTAGACCATGTGAAACAGACTTTTGCTGATTTTATTAATAAAATTGAGACTGATGCCGGCTTGATGATTTTTGATAATGACGGCAATATCTCTGAGGTGATAAAAGGGGCAAAATGTCATATATCGAAATATGGTAAAGCTTCTGATTCTTTATGGGCACTGGATAAAGTAGATACAAAAGGAGCATATACCATATTTAGTGTTTTAAAACATGGGAAACCCTATGGCCAATTTAAAACCAGTCTGATTGGAACTCATAATTTATATAATGCACTGGCATGTATAGGCGTGGCAGATCAACTTGGTATTTCAAAAGAATTTATTAAGCAGGCGCTTTTGACCTTTGGCGGGGTATGGCGGCGTCAGCAGATTCGAGGTGTGATAAATGATATAATCATAATGGATGATTTTGCTCATCATCCAACAGCTGTCAGGGAAACTATTTCTGCTGTAAAATCATTTTATAAGGAAAAACGTCTTGTTGCAGTTTTTGAGCCCCGAACAAATTCCAGTATGCAGGATATCTTTCAACATGTGTACCCCCTTTGTTTTGACCAGGCTGATTTGATTTGTATCCGCAAGCCCCCGCTGTTAAAAAAAATTCCACCAGGCAAGCGGCTTTCTGCTGAAAAACTGGTGGCGGATATCCAAAAAAGAGGGAAAAATGCACACTATTTTAACGATACCGGGGATATCATCCAGTTTTTATTAAAAAAAGCCTTGCCCGGCGATATTATCTTGATAATGTCCAATGGCGGATTTGATAATATACATACGCGGCTGTTAAACAAACTGGAAAATTATTATAATCAATAAATAATGGAGGAAATTTATGCAGGCTGATTTAACGGATAAAGTGGCATTTGTTACTGGATCAACAAATGATATAGGCAAGGCTATTGCGCTTAAACTGGCGCAAAACGGGGCTGATATTATTCTGAACGGGCGTAGATCGGAACCAGCCGTACCGATTATTGAAAAGATCAATTCTTTTGGGCGTCGTGCAATTTTTGAGAAAGCTGATATTACAGAGTATTCCCAAATCCGGCAAGCCATGCAAAATGCTATTCAAAAGCTTGGGAAAATAGATATTCTGGTTGTTAGCGGAGGGGTTTCCAACAGTGGCTTAAAACCTCAATTTTTTCATGAAACCGATCCTGCTGATTATCCACTGATTAGCAAAGGCCAGTGGTGGTCCCGTCTTTATTGCATAAGGGCTGTTCTTGATCATATGCAAGAGAGAAAAATCGGCAAAATAGTGCTTATAACAACCGATGCCGGAAGATGGCCAACTCCTGCCGAGTCCGTGGTTGGAGGTGCGGGCGCAGCGGTTGTGCTGGGTACCAAGGTGCTGGCCCAGGAATTATCACGCTGGAAAATAAGAGTAAACGCCATAAGCACCACTGTTATTGAAGGCACTTCCAGCTTTAATAATATGCTCACAGATGCCCCATCGATGGGATATGTATTTAAAAAAGCATTGGAAAAGCAGCCCTTTAAGATTAGTGTCGAGGATATCGCGGAGGCCTGCCTGATGTTTTCTTCCAAAGCCTCAGATGGAATTACAGGGCAGGTTCTAAGTGTTAATGGCGGGTTGTGTTTTCCCTAAAACCAAAAAAATTGCAAATATTCAACTTCAACCGCCAGGTCAACTTTAATGGATAGTTGTTTTGGAGTACCCGGCATTGCCATCAGAATATCAGCCTCTTGTTGATCGCAGGTCATTTTAAAAAGCTCAGGAATTATCAGAGAACCTTTCATCATGATTTTTTCGGTCATTTTTTCATAAATATTTTTAGGGACTTTACTGAAAATATTCTACCCTCTATAAATAAAACTCATCTGTCAACATTTCGACCTGTAGAGACGATGCATGCATCGTCTCTACCCCGGTGGCAATAAACCCGATGGAAAGTTCAACGTTCAAAGTCACTGCCTAAATGGGATGTCCTCATTGATCCTCTGACAGGGTAGTTTATTTTCAGGGAAATACCTTATTATCCATTTGATCATCCTTTTTTCTAAAAATAAAACCAGTTAAATCCGTCATGGCTATCATATTTAACAGTTCCCTGCTTTCCGATTATTTCTTCTTCTATAAGATCATCTAAAATATTATCAGTGTTTTTAATTTTTGCCAGAAAGCGTTGTCCGTTTGCATCTCTTCCAATTACAGGGGCTTCACAGGGTTTTCCTTCTGAATCAAACAGGATAGTGTAGGTTTCAACACTTGCCTGTCCATTTGCTTCTTTAACCGGAATTAGCGGGGTATACTGGTGTTTATTGATTTGATCGTCATTTGGAATTTGATCGCTTCCCGGAGTGGCGCTATAGATGCCGATTGAATTTTTGCTCATATACCATCCCAAAGAGTGTACCAGACCCAAAGATGAGGGGTTTTCACGCAGAAGATCAATCATGCTGCATATGGAATGCATTGCATAATTATTAGCGGCTCCTCCAAAATATGCCATGCCGCCGATGATGCTAAGGGGTCTATCATCATTGGCGGCAATTCCAAGCATTTGTGCTGTGATTCTGGGTGCGCAGGGAAAGCAGCTATAAAGATTAAAGAATTCAATATCATCAATGCCGGCTGAAACCTGATGCAAGGCCAGCTTGCCGGCTACTGCCACGGAATTATTTTCCCAAAGAGCAGGTCTTTCGGAAAAAAACCAGCCCCTTTCATTTGCATTACCAGTGCCGCGAATAAAAATGATCTTTTCTTTTGGTACACCCAATGATTCTGCATGGGCCCAGCTGGTCATTATTAATGAAGCTGATTGATTAACAAAAAGATTTGAACACATCATTTTAGTGTAGGGAAAGGCAATCATTCTGTTTTGGCTGGTTAATGTGGTAATTTCAGCGGCAGTATTAGACTTTTGCTTCCATGAATAGGGCGCAGTGGAGGCGATTTGGGAGAGCTCGGCACAAAAGGCGGCGATCTCCTGTTTATGCTCTTTTATTGACAGACCCTTATGGTATCTGAAAGCGTTTTCAAACATGGAGTAAATTGTGGTCGGCATGTTAATGCCGTAGTGATCTTCCAGCTCAGAGTTGCCTGGTTTAACGGAATCTATAAAAAGAGAATGTTCATAAGTTGCAAATTCAGCAATCAGTTTTTCAAGGGCCAGGGTATTTTCATGGGTATAGCAGGCCTCACCTCCGCTGATTAATATTGTTTCAGCTTTTTTATGGCGGATTAAATCGGCTGCCTTATTCACCAGCCACTGGGGTGCCGAGGCTCCAATCCCGGTATATCCTGTGCGCACAGGCCTTATCCCAAGTCTGTCAGCCAAAAGTTTTACCGGCTTTTCAGGGGCCAGGGTGGAACAGTTTACAACGAATAAAGTGTCAGGCACAGGAAGATCATTTAAAGTTGCATCTTTAGCTGCCAGGTGACAGGTTTCTGTCATAAGTTCCAATGGATCAAGTTGAAGCACTGTTTTTTCGCGCTGTACCATTTGGCCAACGCCAATAATCACCGGCATACTTTTTTTGTCTGGCATTTCGCAATTCTCCTTTTTTA
>JASFBJ010000296.1 GCA_030149585.1 Desulfobacterales bacterium
AGGCTGGAGGATTTGCAGTAAATTGATTAAATAAATTAAGTCTCTTCGATGGTAATAGCGTCTTCTTCACATACTTCAACGCAGCTTTCACAGCCAAGACACTCTTCAGCATTTACAGGCGATGATTTTTCATCAACCATTTCAAATACTTCTACAGGACACACATCTACACATTCTTCACACCCAACACATTTTGTTTCATCAACAATCGGATTAAAAGCCATCTTACCAAATCTCCTTTCAATGTTATTTTTTTTCAGGTGTTTTCCACCCTGAATCTTATTACGAAATTGGCATTATACCAATTTTAATATTCAGTCAAGTTTTTATGCTGTTTTATTATTTATTTTTATAAATTTCCTTATCTAATGCAATAATCCAATTAGTGTATTTTTAATATCTTTATTCCGGGTTCTTAATTTTAAAGAACTATGATTATATAATTGAAAACAGCCTAAAAAATCAGCAGGCATCAAATCAACTGCCACATAAATTGTTAAGTAATAATTATTTGTATTATCCTCTGTAGATTCGGCCATAAATTCTTTCAGCGGAATTTCAAAAGGATTTTCAGCCTTGCTGAGTTCACTAAGAGCTGTATTTATCTGCTCAAAATATGCTGAATCAAATTTTAACGACGCTGTTTCCGGAGTCGCCACGGAATATTTAATATATTTTCTGACATTTGGCACCTTGTCAAGTAGTTCTTCAAGAACCACGGGACTATCGGTTATAAATAAACCGGTTAAGTCAGGATCGTGCAAGGCAAGGCTGGACCATGTTTTAATTCTTTTATCAGTCATAAAGCTACCTGCCTGAGTTGATCGAAAAAGGCCGGCTTTTGGGTTTGGCAGCAAAGGCTTATGATCTTTTCCTGTTAGTTCCTGAAACATCTCACCTTCAAGGGTATTATAGATTGTCAAATCCTGGCTGATATCATAATTCTGGATATCATATTCTTGAGCCATGGCCAAAAAAACTTCGGCATTAAGGGTAATATCCTGCTCGCTGACAACCTCTTTTTGAGACTTTGACTCAATATTTTTTTCTTTTCGGCCTTTTATCTGGTCTTTTATTCGGGATACTGAAATATTGCTGAAAAATGGGGTTTCCTGCATCTTGGACATAAAATCAATTCCAGGGCTCATCCTGTTTTTTTTATGCAGCTCAGCCCAGCTTGAATATTCTTTAAAAACGGCTTTTAGTTTTATCTCATCTATAGCAACAGGTACCCGGATATCAATCCGCTTATCCACAGCCATTTGTTTAAGTCGATCAGGAATCATTTCCTGTGAAGCCTGGTATACTATAATTTCTTTAAAAAAACTATTTAACCTGGAAAGTGTTGATTCCGGCATAAAGGTAAAAGGAAAGTATGTTGGTTTCATATTATTACCTGCTGATTCTTTTTTTTATCCTGTAAATTAACGCCTTGCTTTTTAAGCTGTTCCCTTATTTTATCTGCAAGTGGCCAGTTTTTTTCCAGCCTGGCCTTATCCCGTTTCAAAATCAGATCTTTTATTTGCGTACCATAGGAAATAATATCAAAATTAAAAATTTGTAATACAAGATTAAGATTTTTAAAGGCGTCTATTATCCTGGCAGCATCTTGTCTATTAATCTGATCCCGGCTGATAAGCCTGTTAATCTTCTTTATATTATTAAAGATCGAGGCCATGGCAGCTGATATGTTTAGATCATCATCCATGGCCTCAATAAAGCCCTGCTTGATGTCATAGAGCAATTGATCCAGTTCATCAAAAGAGTTTTGATCCTGAACTATTCCATGCAAAGCATTTATACAGGCATCCATCCGTTTTAATGATTTACAGGATTCTTTGACTTTTTCGTATGAATAATTAATGGGTTTACGATAATGTCCCATCAGCAGCCAGAATCTGATTTCTCTGCCGCTAAATCCCAGGGTTAATAATTTTTTAATAGTTAAACGATCTTCCAGCTCTTTTAACTTTTTACCGTCTACCAGAACTCTTTCACAATGAATCCAATATTTTGCAAGTGGTTTGCCGGTTAAAGCGCCTGCTATGGCTATTTCATTTTCATGATGAGGAAAAATCAGCTCTCGAGAGCTAGCGTGTATATCATAGCTCTCGCCCAGATATTTCATGGCCATTGCAGCGCACTGAATATGCCAGGATGGCCGTACATTGCCCCATCTGGTTTTAGTATAAATTCCTTTTTTAAGTTCAGAAAGCCTTGAGCGTTTAAGCAAGGTAAAATCTCTTGGATTATCTTTCTCATACTCATCCAGATCCACTGTAGCGCCAAGTCTTATTTTATCAAGATCCACACCAGACAGCCTTCCATATTCGGCAAACCTGGATATATCAAAATAAAGAGACTTCAGCTTTTCATAAGCCGCCCCTTTTTCAACAAGTTTTTCCGTCAACTTGATCATATCATCCACATGCCGGCTGGCAAGGGGATATTGGCTGGCAGGCTTTATCTTTAAAAGATTTAAATCTTCATGTATGGAATCAATATGTTTTTGCGTAAATTCAGAAAGGCTGAGACCTGCATCCTGGGCGCCCTGAATTGTTTTATCATCCAGATCAGTTATATTCATAATGTGGTTAACCTGATACCCGCGAAACTCAAGATAACGACAAAGCAGATCGGAAAAAACAAACCGGCGCCCTTCCCCTAAATGCATCTGGGCAAAAGCTGTAGGCCCACAGGAGTAGATGGATACTTTCCCCTCAACCAGCGGCTGAAACAGCTCTTTGCTGCGGCTCATGGTGTTAAAAAATTTGATCCCCACCTTCTCTTTAACTGTAAAAAGTGAGGTCGAGAGATAGCGTTCACCACCATCGGGGAATATTAAAACAATAGTCCCCTCTTTCATTTTTTCCGCCTCTTTTTGGGCTATAACCATAGCTGCCCCGCTGCTCATTCCAACAAACAGCCCCTCTTCTCTGGCCAGCCGTCTGGTCATTTCAAAGGCTTCTTCATCATCAATATTAGGCATCTGATCAAGACGTTTTTTTTCAAATATTTCAGGCCGATAAGCCTCTTTCATATTTTTAAGGCCTTGAATTTTATGCCCCAGATAGGGCTCAACCCCAATAATTTTAATTTCCGGGTTATACTCCTTTAGTCTTCTGGAAAGCCCCATTAAGGTCCCTGAAGTTCCAAGGGTTGCCACCAGTGTATCTATTTCTCCTTTGGTTTGCTGCCAGATCTCCTGAGCTGTGCCATAATAATGAGCCTTCCAGTTGGCTGGATTATTAAACTGGTCTGTCATAAAATAGCGATCAGGATTTTCCCTGGCCAGACGATACACCTCTTCAATGGCTCCATCAGTTCCCAGATGTCCGGGCGTCAGTAAAATTTTTGCCCCGCGTGCTTCAAGAATTTTACGTCTTTCAATACTAACAGCTTCAGACATTGCCAAAAGCAGGCGATAACCTTTTACAGCACAAACCAGAGCAAGCCCAATACCAGTATTGCCGCTGGTCGCTTCAAGAATAATTTTATCTTTTGTCAGCTCTCCTGATTTTTCGCCGTCTTCAATCATATAAAGTGCCGCTCGATCCTTTATTGATCCACCAGGATTACAATATTCAAGTTTTACTAATATTCTCACCTTAGGGTTAGTGTTTATATGTAATATCTCAACCAAAGGGGTATTGCCGATATAATTTAAAATTGAATATTTCATTTAATTATCTGAAGATCTATGGTGGCAAGTCTTTTAAAAATTTTTTCAGCTACTTTGGCTTTATCCAGAGTTGCGTCAATAATTATAAACCGCTTGGATTCCTTTTTTGCAAGAGCAAGATATCCAGCCCTTACCTTTTCATGAAAGTTAAGCTCTTCCTCTTCAAAACGAGTTTCCAGTTTTGTCCTTGCGCCATTATCAATCTGCTGCCAGGCACGCTTTATTCCAGTTTTAACCGGCAAATCCAAAAGAAAGGTAATCTCGGGCATCAGGTTATTACAGATAAGTTTGTGAAGGCGATAAATTTTTTCAATATCCAGACCTCTGGCATATCCCTGATAAACCACAGTTGCATCAAAATAGCGATCACAAATAACTGTTTTACCTGCCTTTAGAGCCGGCTCGATTAAAGTTTTAAGATGCTGGGCCCTGTCCGCGTTATAAAGCAAAAGTTCGGCAAAAGGATCAAGATCAATATTTTTGGGATCCAGCAGGATAGAACGAATTCGTTTTCCGATTTCAGTTCCTCCAGGCTCTCTGGTTATTAGACAATCATGCCCTTTTTCAGTCAAAAATTCAACCATGCCCCCCACCTGGGTAGTTTTTCCGGCCCCTTCAATCCCTTCAAGCGTAATAAACATAGAAATATCAGTTATTCTCCGTAGTCACATCTGAAAAAGAATTACCTCTGAAAAAATGGCGCTCCAATAATCTATGATATGAGGTCCATTTTGCATTA
>JASFBJ010000078.1 GCA_030149585.1 Desulfobacterales bacterium
CCGCATAAGCGGATTTCGGGAAAAGGGCACCGCTAACTCCCCGCCTAGCACAACCAATAGTTACTATACAAAACAAGATAATTAATGCAAGTCTTAAATAAAAACTGGCCAGGAAAATTTCAGGTTTATTTTCATATGACATTTAGATCATTTATCTTTTATTGTTAATGAAGCAAGCATCTTATGGTTATTCTAACTTTATTGGGAAATAACGATTTTCTATGTAAAACAGGTGTTTGCTATTGACAACTAATACCTTAACATATTAAAATTATAATTAATTATTCTTTCAATTAATAGGATTCGGTGTGAGACCTGAGCAAAAAAATGTCTTTTGCAAAAATCTTATAAAAGCAGTTGTTTTTATAATAAAAACTGAAAAAATGTTAAGTCTCAATGATTCAGTTTTAATTGGTGTTTCAGGTGGCCCTGACTCAGTGGCTCTGCTTGATATTCTATGCGTGCTGGCCGGAGATTTTAATCTGAAGCTGGCCATTGCCCACCTTAATCACGGTCTGCGTAAAACAGAATCAGACAAAGATGCTGATTTTGTGGCATCTCTGGCAGAAAAAGCCGGACTGCCCTGTTATATCAAAAAAGCTGATGTTTTCAGCTATCAGAAAAATAACAGGCTTTCTCTCGAAGAGGCGGCCAGAGATGTTCGTTATGATTTTTTTAAGGACCTGCTGAAAACCCATGCTTTCAATAAAATCGCTCTTGGTCATCAGGCCAACGACAATGCTGAACTGATTCTTATGTATCTTCTAAGAGGTAGTGGCCCTCTTGGAATAACCGGTATTCCACCGGTAAGAGACCAGATTATTCGGCCCCTGATTGAAATAAAAAAAAACGATATCCTTTTATATTTAAAATATAAAAATATTCAATTTAGACTTGATAAGTCAAATAGAGACTTGCGTCACACCCGCAATCGGATTCGACATCAACTAATCCCGGATTTGCAAAAGCATTATAATCCTAAAATTATTTCAGCCTTAAACCGCCTTGGGAAAATTACCCGTGCTGAAGACAACTGGCAGGGCAATATTATTGATGATATCTTTAAAGCCTGTTTGTTAAATCAAAGCTCTGGAAAAATTTCATTATCTATTATAAAATTGGCTGATATTCATCTGGCTGCCCGCCGCAGGATTATCAGAAAGGCCATTTATGCAATCAAAGGAGATCTAAAACGGATTACAGCAGGACATGTGGATGCTGTTTGCAGCCTTATTACTAAGCATCGTTTAAAATCCAGACTAAACCTGCCCGGAGGTATCATAATTATTCGGCAGGATCGACAGTTATTTATTAAAACAAACGCACTGGCTGAAAATTTTATAAACCCCCATTGGGAACAGCATTTTCAGCTAAATTCATTACCTTTTTCCCTGCATTTTCTTAAAGAAGCCAATGCCTGGCTGCGCTTTTCCGAAACCAGGGTTGACAATTTGCCCGATATTCGCAAGACTGGTCCAAATATTGCGTTTTTTGATTCGGCAAAAATAATTTTTCCGTTAAAGGCACGCAGTCTTAAACTTGGAGACAGGTTCAGCCCTTTAGGTATGCGAGGGTCGCAGAAAATAAAAAAGTTTTTTATTAATAATAAAATTTCTGAATCTGCTCGTAAAAAAGCCTTTATTTTGCAGGATCAGGAGCATATTATATGGCTTGTCGGCTATCGTATTGCACAGAGCGCAAAAATTACAATAACCAGCAAATCCGTGTTAAAGGCTGAATTTTTTCTTGCCTAAAATAAAAAAGTGATTATTTTGCTTAAATATTCGTTCAAACCGGTTAACGGTTTTTTTTGTTCATCAGGAGGTAACATCGATTGAATCCTTTTTATAAAAATTTAGCTCTTTGGCTGATCATTACTCTAATGATGATAATGCTGTATAACATCTTTAATCAGCAGAATTTGGCGGAAATAAACATCAGTTACTCAGATTTTCTGTCTATGGTAGAAGAAGAACGGGTTGCCGAGGTGATTATTCAGGGGCAAGAACTATATGTCAGTGATATCAATAGAAATCGCTATAAAGTATATGCCCCGCGAGATACTGATCTAATCAAAATATTACGCGAAAAAGGTGTGTCCATCAATGCCAAACCACCTGCTGAATCGCCCTGGTATATGTCTATTCTTGTTTCCTGGTTTCCCATGATTGTTTTAATCGGGGTTTGGATATTTTTTATGAAGCAGATGCAATCAGGCGGTGGAAAAGCCCTCTCCTTTGGCAAAAGCCGCGCGCGTTTGTCATCAGATCAACAGGAAAAGGTTACTTTTGATGATGTTGCGGGGATTGATGAAGCCAAGGAAGAACTTGGTGAAATTGTAGATTTTTTAAGGGAACCTAAAAAATTTACGCGCCTTGGAGGCAGAATTCCCAAAGGGGTTTTATTGATGGGCCAGCCAGGTACCGGTAAAACCTTATTGGCCAGAGCTATTGCAGGGGAGGCCAAAGTTCCTTTTTTTAGCATCAGTGGTTCTGATTTTGTAGAGATGTTTGTGGGCGTTGGCGCTTCCCGTGTGCGTGATTTGTTTGTGCAGGGTAAAAAAAATGCCCCCTGTATAATTTTTATTGATGAAATTGATGCGGTTGGCCGTCATCGTGGGGCCGGCCTTGGGGGCGGACATGATGAAAGGGAGCAGACCTTAAATCAGCTTTTGGTTGAGATGGACGGTTTTGAATCCAATGAGGGTGTTATTCTGATTTCAGCTACGAACCGTCCTGATGTGCTGGATCCGGCTCTTTTAAGACCAGGTCGATTTGATCGGCAGATTGTTGTCCCCATGCCTGATATTAAAGGGCGGGAACAAATACTAAAAGTTCATATGAAAAAAACACCCATTGCAGCAGATGTTAACTCTCTGATTTTGGCTAAAGGCACGCCCGGTTTTTCAGGAGCTGATCTTGAAAATATGGTTAATGAGGCAGCACTATTAGCTGCCAAACGGGATAAAGAAAAGCTGGATATGCTCGATTTTGAAGATTCCAAGGACAAAATTTATATGGGTTTAGAACGCAAATCCAAGGTAATCAAAGAGGAAGATCGGAGAACCACTGCCTATCACGAGGGCGGCCATGCCCTGGTTGCCCGGCTTTTGCCAAAAGCTGATGTTATTAATAAAATTACTATTGTACCTCGGGGGAAAGCCGCCGGGATCACCTGGTTTTTACCGGATGAATCTGATTTCAAATATAAAGATCAGCTCGAAGCCGATCTGGCGGTAGCCCTTGGGGGCAGGGCAGCGGAGAAAATTATATTTGACAGGATCAGCACTGGAGCTTCAAATGATATTAAACAAGCCACTAATCTGGCACAAAAGATGGTGCGCTCGTGGGGCATGAGTGAGGTTCTTGGACCGCTTTCCTATGCTAAAGATGAAGAGCAGGTTTTTCTGGGGCGAGAAATATCCCAGCATCGGGATTATTCCGAGGAAACCGCTCGAAAAATTGATACTGAGATTAATAGTCTGATCAATGATGCAGTTAACACCGCTGAAAAAGTGCTAAAGGATAACCTGGCTATTTTACATAAACTGGCAGACCTTTTGCTGGAAAAAGAGACGGTTTTGGGCGCTGAGCTGGATCAGCTCATTATCATGGTTCAACCGGATATTGATCTTCCGGAAAAAGAGAGCACCGACTTTAAAGCAAGCCCTTTAGCAAAAGACAAGGATACTGAAAAACCATCTGAAAAATAACACTGCGTTATTATAATTTGTAAATTATTATATATGAAAGCATATCAGCTCTCTTGTGGTTCACACACTTTAGAAATTGGAAGGCGTACATTAATAATGGGGATTATTAATATAACCCCGGACTCTTTTTCCGATGGAGGAAAATTTTTATCAATGGAATCAGCTATAACCCAGGGTGAGAAGCTGGTTCAAGAGGGCGCTGATATTATAGATATTGGAGGGGAATCCACCAGACCTTTTGCCACGGCGGTCTCAAAAGAGAGTGAACTTCGCCGGGTTTTGCCGGTTATTGAAAAGCTGGCCGGAAGAGTCAATATTCCCATATCGATTGATACCACCAAAGCCAAGGTTGCAGATAAGGCAATAGCGGCTGGCGCATCTATTATTAACGATATAAGCGCCATGCGTGATGATCCGGAAATGGCGGGGGTTGTTAAAAAAAATAAAGTGCCGATTATTTTAATGCACATGCAGGGCACCCCTAAAAATATGCAGATAAATCCTTTCTATGTCGACCTTTTGGCGGAAATTAAATCATTTCTGGTCCAAGCAGTTGAAAAGGCTGTTCAAAGCGGAATCAAGCGTTCTCAAATCATTATTGATCCTGGAATTGGGTTTGGTAAAACAGCACATCATAACCTTTTGCTCGTAAAAGATCTTAAAAAACTATCAGAATTTGATTTACCAATTTTAATTGGATCTTCACGCAAAGCATTTATAAGAGACCTTGTAAAACCTGAAACCCAAAAGATTATGGAGCCGCTACGCCCAGAGGTTAAAACAGGAACCCAGGCAACTTTAGCAGCAGCAGTGTTAAATGGGGCACAGCTTGTAAGGGTGCATGATGTTGCGGAAACAGTTATTACATTAAAAATAATTGATGCTATTAAAGGTGCCTGACTCAATATGCTGCGATTTTTCCCAATTGGAATAATTTTACGGCGCCCAATCCTTTTTGCAGGACTATTTTGTCTGTTTTTTTTTAGTGCCCTGGTTTATTTCTTTTTGCCCATAGACCAGTCAGTTGAAACCAGTATTCTTATACCAATCAAAATAAAAAATCTTCCACCCGGGTTGATAATTACCGGGCCGGCGCTTACGGATCTGGAAGCACTGGTCAAAGGGCCACAAACTATTCTCGATACACTGACTGATGAAAAGCTGTTTTATCTTCTTGACCTTAGCGGGGTTAAAATCGGACTGGAAACTATACTTCTTGATTCCAAAAATTTAAGACTGCCCCCAATAATTTCTCTGGTGAAACTGCATACAGAATCTATTACCCTCCGCTTTGCCAGAGAGATTACTAAAACGCTTCCCGTAATTATTGCTTTGAACGGCAGCCCTGGAACCGGCTTTGTGGTTCAGGAAGCCCTGGCTCAACCAGCAAATGTAATTTTGAGCGGTCCGGAACAGGTATTAAGCCATATAAACAAGGTGAATACCAAACCAATTGATGTTAGCGGGGCCACTGAATCTTTTAAAAAGGAGATCGTGCTTGATCTGTTGGAGTTGGTTTCAATTATTTCGCCGGATAAGGTGGTGATTGCCAAAATTTTGATTAGTGAAAAAATTACCACCAGAACTATCAGCAATATTCCGGTAACAGGGCAAGGCAGTCCTTACCGGTTTGAAATTATGCCCCAAACCATCAGTATAAAAATCACAGGGCCGTTAAATATTCTCAAAAAATTGCAACTGGAAGATAGAATCAAAGTCCATGTTGATCTAAGGGATTTAAAACCCGGTGTTTTTGTACGACGGGCCATAATTGCTCTGCCTTTAAAAGCAACTTTGGTATCTGTCGAGCCAAAGCTCTTTACTATTAAGATTATAAGGAACGAGGACAAAACAACTTCCTCAACTATGCATCACAGCTTCAGGCCATCTTTGCCCGATTCAAAATTACAAAAATCTTGAAATAGCTTGCTATTCCTGCAACTTTTGTGATTTTAGATCGAACAAATCTAACCTAAATCTGCGCGCTTACTTGTGGAAGTTATGTCGTCCCCGTTCCTAAATTAATTACAGGGTTTAATATGCTATTTGTTATTGATGTGGGTAACACTAATATTGTCATGGGAATTTATAACCATGAAATTTTAATTCAGGACTGGCGTATCCGTACAGAAAGAAATATTACTGAAGATGAATTCAATATTATTATCACCAATCTGTTTTTTAGCAGCCATATAAAAACCAGCGAAATAGAAAAAATAATTATTTCTTGTGTGGTGCCGCCCATGGTCACAATTCTGGATGCGTTCTGCAAAAAATATCTGGGACAAACACCTCACTGGGTGGATGCTAAATCCTATACCGAGATGCCGATTTTACTAAATAACCCTGATGAACTTGGTGCTGACAGGATCGTTAATGCAGTTGCCGCCTTTGACAAATATAAAACCAGCCTCATTATAATTGATTTTGGAACAGCGACCACCTTTGATGTTATCAGTGTAAAAGGAGAATATCTGGGAGGTGCCATAAGTCCTGGAATAATGATTTCCGCTGAAGCCTTGTTTAAAAATGCTTCCAAGCTGCCGCGGGTCGAAATCTTTGAAGCACCGAAAAATATAATCGGGAAAGACACAGCCGGAAGTATTAAAGCGGGAATCATTTTTGGATATGGCGGTTTGGTGGATGGTATTATAAAACGGATGATAAAAGAGATCAATCCAAAGCCCAAAGTGATTGCCACTGGGGGACTGGCGCCTTTAATGAAGAATATATCAGAATCTATTGAGGTGGTGGAACCGGATTTGACTCTGGAGGGCTTAAGAATTATCAGCCATAAACTCTAAATATTCTACAAAACCCTTAACGCTGTTTTTTAGAAAATCCCGCTCTCTTATTTGTACTTCACAGGACATTTCCGTGAAGCCGGCCAGAAGCGGATCCTTTCTCAATAAAAAGTCAATACATGAAAAAATAAAAGCCTTGTCATGCTTTGGTGTTTGTTGCACTTTTTTGCTTAGCAGTCTGTACCAGAGCAAAAGCTGCGCTTTATGCAGGACAAAAATGGAATCAGTGTCATTCATTAATATTTCAGGATAAACACCAAAATGTCCCAGACAGATAACCTTTGATTTTTGAGCCATAAGAACTTCGATACTGTTTAAAGAGGTTTCTAAAAAAAAACGGGGAGGAGTGGCCGGTCGCAAGTAGGTTTGGCCGGACGGTAATGTCAAAAAAACCCCGCTTGCTTCACCTGCAAACAGGTATTGATTACATTTATAGCTAAAATGGTGCGCAGCATGGCCGGGCGTTGCCAAAGCCGTCATATTGCCGGCTCTAAAGCCTTTCGCGTCCAGCAAAAGGTCAGGATTAACAGGTTTGATTGGTCCATAAGCCCGTCCAACATCTCCAAGTGTTTTAATACTGCCTTGCGACAGCCGTGTTGGATCTATCAAATGAGGAATCCCTGACTCATGGCAGATAATTGGTGTTTTTGGGAAATACCGGGCAATATCACCAATGCCCCCTGCATGATCTATATGAATATGGGTTAACAAGATATAATCAAGCTTAGTAATATTGAGCTCAGCCAGGGCTTTAAGCAGGAAAGGGGCGGTTACCGCAGGCCCGACATCAATCAAAAACGAGAACTGATCCTGATAAAGCCAGGCCCCGATAAACCGGTCAAAACCGGCTATTGGGGGCACAAGTTCAATAAGAGATAAATTGTCTGCAACATTATGAATTTTATACATTTTTTTTAAACCTGCTAATCCATTTTGAGAAAGGCCTGTAACTCCTGAATCTCCCTGAGAAGTTCAAGGCGGTCTTTTTCAGTAAGTTTTTCATTGGCAAGACGTTGTCGTAAACCAAGCAAAATCATCTCTTGCCGATACTCAACACATGTATATTTTGGGGTTTGTTTTGCCATCAGCAGTTCCCGTTTATAGTTAAAGTGTCCTGAAATAGAGGATCCGCAATCAGCAGTTCAAGTGGACCAAACTGTGGTTTGCCAAAAAAATTATAATAATTTTTAAGCGCCTATAATTTCACACCAAGCTTGAGTGCCAATTTTCTTACAGGATCAAAATCTTTGTCTTCAGAAGGGATTATACCCATTATTTCGGCTGTCTGTAATATGTGCCTGTGCTCTTTTCGACTATAATCGAGTTTCAAGAGAGCTTTTTTGATTTTTTCTATAATTTCAGGTTCTATATCTTTTCGGGCAGAATAAACCCAGCCAGGGTACCATCGTGATGTGGCAACAACTTTTATTTCATTGATGTCAATTTTATCTGAAACAACATTCAAGGTTCCTTCCCGTATTGTGCCGATATCGTATTTCCCTGCATAAACAGCCAGAACCACCTTTTCCTGCTTGCCGCCCGGACCAGGGGAGAAGGCAATTTCGCTGAAATCCGATTTTGTGAGACCATGTTCAAAAAAATGTCCAAGTGGATAAAGATATCCGCCGGCAGAAGTGCGATCAACAGCGATCCACCGTTTGCCACGGCAGTCGCCAATACTTTTAATGCTCCTGTTGTCTGAACGGCAAATGATCTGTCCGCGAAAATTTTTCCTGTTATTCATTTCAATAACACGGGAAAATGCACGGGCACCGTATCTATTTGCTATTTTTATATATATAAACGGGTTTGAATAGGAAATATCGATTCTTCCCTGTTCCACCATTTTTATATGTTTGTTGAATGTGTCTGGAAATATCTGCTTTATGTTCATCTCTGTTTCTTTTCGCAGATATTCGACCAATAAATGATGCCGGTGATAAGAGAGAGTGTGTGAGTATTGGGGGAGATAGGCATAGGTAATAATATTTTCATCCTCTTTTAAAATAACCGTCTCTCTTTTGCTCAGATCTATCTTATTGGCAGGTTGCTCCTGGCTGCATCCTGCTAATAAAAAAATCAGGATTAATATTGCACTTAATAATTTTTTTTTCATCAATTAAATGTCCTAAAACATAGATTGCTTTTGAAATAATAAAATATTATTCTCACATTAATTAAGTGCGCTGGCAAGGTTATTTTAAAATCAGCATGGATTGTGTTTTTTGCTTTAAATTTTTCTTGAATTTAACAGAAACAAAAAACATTATATTATAATTATTGTCCTTATCCAACACCAAAGTCCTTAGCAAAAAAGGTGCCGCTATGCTTAAAACCAATCTGTTCAAGTACTGGACTTATCAGGTATTTGCACCTGGAACGCTCCTCAGGGAAAAATATGAGGCTTATAAATCCCTCCTGGATTATGACAGGCGGGCTCATGAACTAATGGCGGAATTAGAAGAGATTTATCATAACAAGACCAGAGTTGATTTTAAGGTGATCGAGGAAAGATATAATGAGTTCTCCCATTGTGTTTCCCGCATGGTACAGGATCTTGCCAGGATGCGGCCCACCCGTTATCATGATTTAAAAGCGTATTTTAAGAAATTCAACTTTTATGTGAGGTTCATGTTAGCTCCGCCAAAATTTGATTTTTCTCCACCTTTTACTATTTTACTAAGCAAAATCCCCCTGGCAGGGCTCGCACTGGCAGGGGGCAAGGCATTGAATTTAGCTATAATAGGCAAAAAACTTCGCCTTCCAGTACCAAAGGGTTTTGTAATTACAACCAATGCATTTTATTATTTTATTGAATTTAATGACCTCAGGAAATCGATTGATGAGATTCTTGTTAAAATCGATATTGATTTTACTGCATCGTTGGATGCTGCTTCCAAAAAGCTTATCAAGATAATAATGAATGCACAAATCCCTCCAGGCGTTGAAGAGGCGATCTTGCAAATATTCAGGGCAGTTAAGTGGGATAATGGCAAAGATGCAAGAATAGCCTTGCGAAGCAGCGCAGTTGCAGAAGATACAAAATCATCATTTGCAGGGCAGTACCAAACAGTTTTAAATGTGAGCGAGAAGAGGATAATTGATGCATACAAAGAGGTAATTGCAAGCAAATATTCTTCCAGGGCTCTATTTTACAGGATTAATTATGGACTTTCAGACATTGAAACTCCCATGGCTGTTTTGGCCTTAGAGATGATAGATGCAGAGGCAAGCGGGATTATGTATACCAGTGACCTTGAGGGTCCAGACTCAAAGAGCCTTAATATTCATTCCATTTGGGGTCTTGGAGAGTTGCTGGCCGGGGGGAAAGTATCTCCGGATATTATTAATATTGAAAAAGGGATAATCCCGAGGATTACCGGGAAAAAGGCAAGTGTCAAACCAAAGCAGATGGTTTTTTCTCAGAATAATATCACTGAAATTATCCCTGTTAGTGATGATAAAAAAAAGGTATTTTCACTTGACGATGCATCTGCGCTGGAACTGGCTGAATGGGGAATGAAACTTGAATCGTTTTTCAAAGAGCCCCAGGATGTTGAATGGGCCAAAGATAGCCTGGGACATCTTTTTCTCCTTCAATCGCGGCCCCTTAAATTAGAGGAGGTTCACGCCAAAGCTGTTGAATGCAAGTTCGAACATATAAAAAATGCCGTGCTTATTTCAGGCGGGGAAACAGCCTGCTTTGGAATCGGTGCTGGAAAAGTTTTCAGGATAAACCGGGAATCAGACCTTGCAAACCTTCCAAAAGGCGCTGTGCTGGTTGCTAAAAATGCTTTACCTCACTACGTAAAGGTCATAGACAAGCTAAGCGCTGTCATAACCGACACAGGGAGTAAGGCCGGGCATTTCGCGTCAGTTGCCCGTGAATTCGGTGTTCCAACACTGGTGAATACAGGTTTTGCTACAGATAATCTGCCGGAAGGAAGAGAGGTTACAGTATTTGCAGATAATAAGGTGGTGTATGACGGAATTGTTCAATCCATGATAGATAGCCCTTGTGCAAAGAAAAATCTCATATTGGACAGTCCGTTTATGCGCAAGCTGGAATATGTTATGGGCTTTATTTCACCCTTGAAACTTCTTGACCCGCAAGATCCATCTTTTGTTGCACATGGGGTTGGTTCGCTTCATGATATTATCAGGTTTGTTCATGAAAAAGCCGTGCAGGAAATGTTTCATATTGGAGATAAGCGGATAAGAAAGCCTGGAGGCGCCAAAAAATTAATTTCGAAAATACCTATGCTCTTTTATGTGGTGGATGTCGGTGGTGGCTCAAGGCAAAACAAAGCTGATAAAAAAACAGTTATAATGGACGATATAATCAGCATTCCCATGCGAGCGGTATTTAAGGGTTTGACTCATCCTGAAATCGTCTGGTCTGAATTTACCCACTTTGACTGGGCAGAGTATGATAAAATCGCTATGAGCGGAGGAATCATAAGCGCGGAATCGGCAATGTTTGCAAGTTATGCGGTTTTATCCCATGACTATCTCAATCTTAATCTGCGTTTTGGCTATCATTTTGTTATTCTGGATGCAATTTGCGGGGATAAAGCAGAGGATAATTATATTATGTTCAGGTTTTCCGGGGGAGGCGCCGACATTGATAAGAGGATGCTAAGGGCCGACTTTCTGGGCGGAGTTCTGGATCGGCTTGGATTCAAGGTGGATATGATAAACGATCTTGTAGATGGCGAGCTTAAAGGAGTCGCAAAAAAATCAATTGAACAAAAACTGGATATAATCGGCCGTCTTCTCGGAGCTACCAGGTTAATGGATATGTATCTTAAAGACAGCAAAATGGTGGAAGCCTATGTGCAAGAGTTTATGAACGAACGATATCATTTTGCTTCAGTTGGGATGTGATTAGAAACGAGGACAAAGCATGAAGCTTGAATCAGGATTAAAACTTTTAAAAAAATGCTTGAAAGCCTTAAATCCCCAATCATTAATCGTCAACCATCAATCAAAAAACGACTCGGCTTACCAGCTTACATGGATTACGGATTATCTGGCGGTCGGCTATGCACCCATGTCGTATGTTGAACTCGATTCCATAAAAGAACAGGGAATCAATGCTATTATCAACCTTTGCGCTGAGTTTTGCGATCTGCATGAAATCGAGGATAAGTCAGGCTTTGAGGTCTATTATCTCCCGATTCCAGACGAAAACACACCTGATATGGATGATATGGAAAAAGCTCTCGCCTGGCTGGATGAAGCCGTTTATCTGGGTAAAAAAATTCTGGTTCACTGCCGTCATGGAATCGGAAGAACAGGTACATTTGTAACATCCTATTTACTGAGAAGAGGTGTTGGTTTAAAGGTCGCTTCCAGAAAAATGAGAAACACGCGTGCTGCTCCGGCCAATTATGCCCAGTGGAACCTTTTGAAAAAATACGGAAAAAAATCAGGGGTTTTAAATGTAAGAGAGCCTTCACTTGAAGCAAGAAATATTGTTGATTTAAGCGTTTATTTTTCTGAATATGAAGCCCTGGTTCAAAAAATAGATGAAGATATAAAAAAGGCGGGCAAGAGCAATATTAAAATATGTGGAAAGGACTCTTTGGAATGTTGCTTTAAGTATGTTGATCTACAATTGATAGAGGTTATTTATCTAAGTAATATGATGAATCGCATCCTTAATAGTGATTTAAGGACTAAGGTTATTCAAAAGGCTGTAAATGTATGCAAAAAGAAAAGAGAGATTAAAGCCCGTCTATGTGAAAAAGGAGATGATCCTTATAAAGAAAAAAAGCTTTTGCTTGAAACCTTCTCCAGGGAAAAGATCTTATGTCCGTTAAGCAATGAATCAAGGTGCTGCATGTTTGAATATCGACCTGTAAGATGCAGATTATATGGTGTTCCTGCCGGCACTGTTGATCTTGCTCTTATTAATAACACTATTTTAGGCATCTCCCGGAACGTTTTTTTTGCACTTTCCGGATCATTTCTTGAAGAAAATCCCTTGTCTTTTTCTTTGGCTGATACGGTTTCAGGCCGGTTTGTCCAGAAATATTTTTATTATCTATCCTCTTTGAAAACAGATTAGGAACGAGGACAAAATAACTTCCACAAGCAGGCGCACAGATTTAGGTCAGATTTGTTCGATATAAAAGTACAAAAGTTGCAGGA
>JASFBJ010000079.1 GCA_030149585.1 Desulfobacterales bacterium
AGTTTTTTTTGCGATTCTTCCTGCGATTTCACCTGAATCTTCACCTGAATTTTTATTATTAGGCGACTATTTCAAAACTATTGAAAAAATAATTGATTTCAAAATTGGCTGTTTCAACTGCGTCTGAGCCGTGGACAACATTTTTTTCAATATCTGTCGCAAAATCCTTGCGGATGGTACCCTCTTTGGCCTCTTTATAATTGGTCGCCCCCATCAACTCACGATAACGGACAATGGCGTTCTCACCGGTAAGCACCATGACCACTGCCGGGCCGGATGACATAAATTCGGTCAGACTTTTAAAAAAGGGTCTTTCTTTATGCACTGAATAAAATCCCTCAGCCTGGGCCAAATTCATATGAATCATTTTCATGGCAATAATTTTAAGATCATTTTTTTCCAGTCTGGCGATTATCTCACCTGTGAGTTGACGGGCAACTCCATCCGGCTTTATAATTGAAAGTGTTTTTCCCATAATACATCCTTTTTTATGGCCAAGTCTCCGGTCGGCCATTGCTGTTAATTGACCCTATATTCCCTTATTCTTCAAGGGGTATATGGTAAGTGGCAGAGGCATTCTCCGATTCCCAGGTTGTAATCCGTGATACCTTAATATCAGGGTTGTTAATTTTTTGTCCCAGTTCTTTTGCAATAAAAACAGCTATTTTTTCAGAAGAAGGATTATCGCCCTTAAAAAATTCCAGCTCATTAAGAAATTTATGGTCAAGCTGTAAAATAATATCATTCAGGTGCTTTTTGACTTCGCCAAAATCAATTAATACACCAGCTGCATTTAATTTTTCACCAGATAAACAAGCCTCAACCTTCCAGTTGTGACCATGCAGATTCTCACATTTTTGGGCCACCATCTTTAATTGATGGGCTGCTGCAAAATGTGTTATAATTTTTAATTCAAACATCTATATTCCTTATAAAGGGATGAATTGGAGTAATTTTAATTTAAGAATCAAAGCCTTTTATAAGATTTTTCAGTTTATTTGAAAATTTGTGGGATTCCAGTTTTGAAAAATCTTTTAAGAGCGATTTCTGCTTTTTGCTCAGATGGGTTGGAATTTTAACAATTACCTGAATAATTTGATCCCCTCGGCTGCCATTTCTCAATGAGGGGATTCCACAATTTTTAAACTGAAAGGTATCATAAGGCTGAGTGCCTTTGGGAATATCAAGAACTTTTTCTCCGTCAAGTGTCGGCACTTTAATCTTGGCACCTAAAGCAGCCTGTACAAAAGAGATCGGCATCTGACAATTTACGTTAGTTTGATCTCGCTCAAAAAATTCATGGGGACTTACATGGATAAAAACATATAAATCTCCGGATGGTCCGCCCAAAAGGCCTCCTTCGCCTTCGCCGCTCAAACGCAGACGAGAACCGGAATCCACACCACCAGGAATTTTTACTGAAACTTTCTTTTTAACTCTTATGCGCCCCTGGCCTCGACATTCAGGGCATGGTGTTTTAATAGTCTGCCCAGTGCCCCGACAATGGGGACAAGTTGTTCGCACAGAAAAAAAGCCCTGACTTTTAGTAATTTGGCCGGTGCCCTGGCAATAACTGCAGGTTTCAGGCTGAGTCCCCGGCTCACAACAGGTACCACTACAGACTGAACACTGTTCCATTTTTTCAATCTCGATTTCAGTTGCCGTGCCAAAAGCAGCCTCTATAAAACTCAGAGTCATATCATAACGCATGTCATTACCGCGCTGCGCTCTGCTATGCGACTTTCGACTGCTGCCAAAGCCAAAAAAATTTTCAAAAATATCCCCAAAGCTCGAAAAGGCATTCTCAAAACCGTCAAAACCGGAATTTTCAAGTCCCTGGTGACCATATTGATCATAAATTTGTCGTTTTTTTGCGTCACTTAAAACACCATAAGCCTCGGCTGCTTCCTTAAATTTTTCTTCAGCTTTTTTATCCCCGGGATTTCTATCTGGGTGATATTTCAAGGCAAACTTGCGATAAGAGGATTTAAGCTTTTCTGCGGTGACATCTTGTTTGACTCTTAGAATTTCGTAGTAATCGCGTTTTGAATCCATTTACTTTCCAAAATGATTTTGTTAATGTTATATTAGCAGGAATTGAAAAATATAATATGCTAAAATTAATCCTATAAAATAATGCAAAATCAATGGATGTCAACTATGAATAATGAGCTGCCTTTTATTAAAGACATGTTTAATTCAATAGCCCCCCGTTATGATTTGCTTAATCGCCTGCTAAGTTTAAGGCAAGATGTTTACTGGCGCAAAATGCTGGTTAAGGCAATTAATATAATTGGGAAAAAAAGAGTTTTAGATGTGGCCTGCGGTACCGGGGATGTTATGCTGGAGATGATCAAACAAAGCGACAAAGAAACATTAATTGCGGGCCTTGATTTTTCTTCAAGAATGCTTGACCTGGCAAAAAAAAAATTAGCTGTTCACCAAAAAAGAAAATTACAACTTGTGGCCGCTGATGCCTTTAACCTTCCTTTTAAGCAAAATAGTTTCGAAGCTATTACCATTGCCTTTGGAATACGCAATATTAAAAATCGATTAAAGGTTTTAAAAGTTTTTCATGACGGTTTAACAGTGAATGGTGTATTGGCCATTCTTGAATTAACAACCCCAAGATCCAAATTTTTTTTAAATATATATCTGCTCTATTTTCAGAAAATTCTTCCGCTGATCGGCAAGCTCTTTGCCGGACATCAACGTGCATATCAATATCTGCCGGAATCTGTTATTAATTTTCCTGATTCAACTGAATTTCGCGAAATACTTATTTCAGCTGGATTCAAAAAAATAAAAATGAAAAGGCTGACCTTTGGAATTGCGACGCTGTATACAGGATTTAAACATGAATAATTAAAAAATTATTTCGTGCCAATGGCCCTAAAAAGTATAGCCGATTGAAAAATGAATCCGGCTTGCATCTTCACCTGTTTCAGGGTCTAATTTATGTCCATAAAGAAGACCAATGGGGCCGATGGGCGTTATATACATTAGACCACAGCCCACAGAAGACCGAAACCCCTCAAAGTGGTTGCTGTTTTTTATATTCTTTAATTTCCCTGTATCAAAAAAAGTTGTTAATTCAAAATGAGATCCAATATCAATTCTGGCTTCTATACTGGTAATAATGGCTGTTTTACCACCTAAAGGGTTGCCCTGATCGTCATAATAGAGCATGTTTTCATCAAAGCCGCGGACATCATTTGTGCCGCCCAGAAAAAAAATTTGATCATCAGGAATATTGCTGTCTGCCTGAAAGGGATCAATATGACCGATCCTGCCCTTCCAGGCAAAAACAACTCTTTCATGAACGGCTTTGTAGAAACGCAGATCAAACCGGTATTTTAAAAAATCATCCATGGAATTTTGTATTCCTTTGGATATGTCCTGGGTAAAATTTGCCAGGATTCCTTGACGCGGACGGATAAATGAATCCCGTGAATCATAACGAATTGAAGGGGTTATAACTAAAATACTGCGGGGATCAAATATATCTCCTTCTTCTTTGTTTTCACCGGTTGCATACTGGTTACGGTTTTCAAAACGAAAATTTAAACCTGTGTGAAAATGCTTGTACATCCGGCGTGAAAATCCTATAGCTGTTCCAAAAATGCGAATGCCGAAATCCTGATTAAACTCCTCTTTTTGATCAATAAAAATACCCAAATTCGATCTGACCCTGGAGCCCAGAAACCGGGGTTCTGTAATTCCGGTTTCAAGCCTGTAACCTGTCTGGCTTATTTCGCCTGAAACCCAGCCATCCTTATTCAGTCCCAGCAGATTATGATCTCCACTTCTGGCGCCGGCGTACCAGCCCCTGCTAGTTTCATAGCCACTACCAAGCTCGAAAAAAAAAGGTTTCCGCTCTTCAACCGCCAGACATAAATTAACTTCGTCAGTATCTTCTTTTAACCCAATAGTCTGAAATTGAACTGAATTAAAAATATCCATATTACGAATATGGCGCAAGCCCTCACGGGTTTTTTTTAATGAAAAGGGCTCGCCTGGAGTAATTTCGAACTCCCTGCGTATGACCTTATCACGGGTTCTTAAGCTGCCGCTGATAAAAAGCTCCCCAAAATTAACCAGGCCTCCCTCTATGACCTGATATTGCACCTTTGCTAAAGACAGATCCCTGGAAAATATTACCTGGCTTTTTATTTTAACATGGGGATAACCTTTTTCAGAGATCAAAGTACTCAGGGCATTTTCATCGCTTTTAAGCTTATACTCACTAAAAGGTGCCCCCTGTTTTAAATTTAAAACAGTCAATGCCTCTTTAAAGGAAAAAGCGTTTAACCCTGTTATTTTAAGTGAGGAGACCAGGGTTTTAACTCCTTCGTTAATCTCAATATGGATGAAAACCTTTTTTTTATCTTTGCTGAATTTAACCTCTTTTTGAATATGCGATTTTGTAAAGCCATGTTTTAGATAAAGTGACTGGATAAAAAAGAGGTCCTCATCCAGGATTTCAGGCACAAAACTTCCTTTATAAAAGGTAGTGGGCGGTCTGGTTAATATCTGGGCGGTTATTATTTTCTGATCAAGATGCCTGTTGCCGTTAATCTTTATTGATTCCACAATTGAACAGGGTCCCTCATTGATCAGAAAACAGATCCGGCGCACTCCAGGCTCGGCTTGATCTCTTTTTTCGTCAATCTTCACCTGTGTTGATAAATACCCCGCCTGCCGGTAACGGGCTTTAATCTTTTTAATATATTTTTTAAGGGCCCTTCCATTGCGGTTACCTGATTTAAAAATGGTCAGATCTTTTTTTAAGGTCATTGCCCAAAATTTATGATTCCCCTTAAAACTGATATCATAGCGGTCGCCCTCGTCTATTAAAAGGCTGACGGATAGAAGATTTTTTTCAGATTGACTGGTTTTAATTTCATGGCTGATACTTATATCTGGATAATGGTTTTTTCGATAAAAGGTGATAAGACCTTTAATATCCCGCTTTAAACGCGATTCACTGAACCTGCCATATATTCCGCCAAAAAATGATGGCCGGATACTCATTTTACGTTTTAAGGTTGCAGTGGGAAAAGCCCTGTTACCCTTAATCTCCAGTTTTTCAAGACCAAGATGGCTGCCCTTGTTGATTTTAATAGAAATATTATAATTTCCATCTTCAGTATCCTGTTTTGCCTTAACGGAAATCCTGGGCGCAAAATAGCCTTCCTGCAAATAACGTTCGGTTATCAGACCCACTTGTTGCATGAGAATTTCTTTTGAATATCCATCTCCAGCATAAATAGTCATTGCATCAAGAACTTCCTGCTTGAAAAGAGGATAGTTACCATGAATCCATATATCTTTAATTCTGCGAAAGGGTGTCAGGGTAAAACACAGGATAAGACCCTGTGGGCCTTTTTGACTTTCAGCCTTGATAGTATGAAACTGGTTTGAAGCTTTTAAGGCTTCCATAGAGGCTTGTAATTTTTTTGCTGTAAAAACCTGGCCTTTATCTAAAAAGATCAGTTGTTTTACCATTTTTTCATAATAGGCCTCCCTGCCGCGGCCATCTTTTATTATCACTTTGATTTGTGCAAGAATTGCAGGGGAACTATCATTTACCATAGCAATTGATGCTGTAAAAGCAGAATTTTTTGCTCCGGAAAAAACAAGAATAAAAAAACAATAAAAGCCAATATACAGGTATGTTTTAAAGCTCATTATCTGAATTCGATCCTTAAAACCAGGCCTCCGCCGTATATTCCCCGGTTATCCTGAAACCCATTGAAAAGGATTTGATCAGAAAATTTATACTCTGAAATCGCCCGCTGGTTCAGCTCGCCGTTTTTTGATTCCACAGCATATTTAACAGTCAGCCGTCTGGATAATTTTTTTCCCATGGTAATTTTAACCCGGTCTGGATCAGACTCCTGTTCATCAATATCATCATTATTTCCCACTTCAGTGGTTTCCACTTCCAGAATATCAATGCCCGCGGCTTTTTTTATATCCTTACCCATGGTGCCGGCTATTAATTCAGCCAGCAACTGCCGTGTTGATTGAGTTCCGCCGCTTTTACCAGCTATCAGCTCCTGAGAGGTTTTACCAAAGAGCAGTAAAGATAAAATATCTCCATCCTCTTCAGGTGGATCAGAGCTCAAAGTTAACAGCAAATTTTCAGGTGTGCCGGAAACCTTTAGAGATATTATCCAGGTTCGCACCTTTACATCACTTAAAATATCCAGGTCCGGAGCTAATCGATAAGGATCAACAAAATCAACTACTCCTTTGCGCACAATAAAATCTTTTTTCTGATATGTTATTTTACCTGAATTAACCCTGGCGCGCCCGCTGATTAAGGGCTGCGAAGCAGTGCCCGCCACATGAAGATCCGGGCTAAGGTTTAGAAATGCAAGATTATTATCAACCTTAAAGGGTCTGTGAGATTTTAAGATTATATCAAGTTTCAGGTTATTTAATATGGATTGATCATGATTTTGGTAAGATTGTTTGAATTTTCGTTTTTTTTGGCCAACACCTTTCAAAAAATTAAATTTTACATCTTTATAATAGGTTCCATCCAAAAGAACTATCTTACCTTTAATTTCCGGATTTTCTTTTGTTCCCTTAATAGAAAGGGATGTATTAAAAACCAGGTCAAGCAGGTCAGGGACCTCTACTGGTATTTTATGTGCGGTCAGCAAAAAATCAGCCTTTTGAGGTTGCCATTTTGCCATTTCAAGAAAACCTGTAAGCTCAAAGCTGCCCTCATCCATCTGTCCGGAAAGAGCCTTTTTTATCTCAAGCTGCCTGGGTGTCAGCAAAATAGTGCCGTTTATACCCTCTAAGCGCTGCTCTAAACCAGGTATAAGCATCCCAATTTTTTCAAGATCAATGACCCCCTGGATTTTAGGGTGGGAAAGCCGGCCCTGAAGTGTAGCTGAAATATAAAGATTACCTTCAAGCTTCTCTATTTGAATATTTTTTGGTTTTATATCTTCTAGTTCCTTAATGAAAAGATAAGCTGTTTTTAATGGAATCCAGCCCTTTAAAGAGATGTCCAGGGGCCCGTTGGACTTAGCTTTTCCGCTCAGTGTTAACCAGCCATCCTGAAGCAGTGAAAATTTGCCCTGCAGGATTGAAAATGTTTTATTTTGAAAATTTGCCTTAAAGTCATTTGACTCCAGCAGGAGCCTGTTATTAAATAACAGGCTGATATCAGACAGATCAGTTTTGGCCTTGATATCGCCTGTGTGGCCGGCATTACCGGTGGCTTTTATTTTACCGGTTAGCCTGCCGCTTAACTCTTTTCGGCCGGCTGCCGCCAGATAAGTGCTGATATCAGTATTCTGAAAAAATAAATCAGCTTTAAAATCTTTTGTTTTAAAGTTATAGAGGCCATTTAGATCAAAATTTAAACGCCCTGTAATCTTTGCCTGATGATCATTTAAGGCAAAAGAGAGATTAAAATCATCAAAGGCTTTTCCATTAAAAAACAACTGCTTTAAGCTGGCCGTGCCGTTAATTCTGGGGTTATCAATTGAACCATGTCCATTTGCCCTTAAAAAAACTTGCCCTTTTTCAATACCAAGTTTTTTTTCAGGATCAACTGTTTTTAAATAAATCCCATCAGATACAAGGTTAAAGGCAAACTGCCTGTCAGATGTGATCCAGCCGGACCCCAAAATTTTTTCCTGGGCTGAAAGATCAGCCTGCACTTGTTCAATTATAATTTTTTTATCAATCAGAATTGCTGCTATCTGCAATTTTTCCAGATATTGATCTTTATAGGCCAGATTATAACCCTCTATTAATAAATTTGCATTTGGCTGCTGCAAAGAGCCTGAAAGTTTTGCTGCAATCTTGCATCCTCCAACAACCCCCTGGATCTTAAAGAGGCTAAGGATTTGATTTAGATCAGGGGACTTAATATTTATATCACTTAAAAAGGTTTTTGCCTTAAAATTACAGGTTCCTTTGGCTGTTAGAAAAGTTTCCTTAACCCTGGCCATTAGCTCTGTTAAATCAATAATGCCTTTATTCATCTGCAAATTCGCATCCAGTTTAAAATTCAGCGGGTGATTTTTTTCTTTTATCACCACCTCATCAGCAGTTAATTTTAGCCTGCCTGCAATTTTTAACTTTTCAGGATTAAGGCCGGTTCCTTTTAAGGATAGAGCCCCACTGACTGCTCCTGCAAAATCGTCAGAGCTCAGCACTTTGCCTGTTTGCAGGTTTTTTGCTTTAAGATCAAAGTTATATGCAATTTTGTTTAGATCAAAAGATAATTTTTTATCCTGTACACTAAGAGCGGCTTTTAAATCTGACTGACCAGCTAAATCAATTTTCCCGCCGGCTATAGCTGCATTAAACCGGTTTAATATTAGCAGTCTGTTATTCAGAGTCAGATTAGCAACAGCTTTTCCCACAGGAAAATCCCAAAGTTTTCCACCCGAATAATTAATCTCAATGGTCGCTGCTGGATTTTCAAGCGAGCCTTTTAATTTTCCATACATAATAGTCTTACCGCTTATATTCGCCGGCAACTGCAATTTTTTTTGAATTTCAGTTAGATCACCTGAAATATCCGCAATCAGATCAAATTCCGGCATAGAAAAGACCCTGGCAATTCTTCCTTTTAAAGAAAAACAGGTTTTTCCAAGACAGGCCCTAAAGGATATGGGCGCTAAACGATTTTTATCAAAATTGGCCTTTAAGTTAATTTGTTGCAAAAAGGGACTAATTCCGGGAGTTTTAATTTTTGCCTTGCCTATATTTAAAACCAGCTCTCCCTGGCGCAAAAGAAAATTTGCTTTGCCTGATAAATTGATTTCCTGGAGTTTTGCCTGCATGGAGTTTGGTGCGTTTATGAAAGAAACTTTTCCTTTGTCAAGCTTAAGATCGTCAATTATAATATTCCAGGGATTGTCTTTTGCGACTGCTTTTTTAGTTTTTTCCTGCTGGGGAGAGGTGGCTTGCAGGGCATCTGCAAGGTCAAGTTCACCCTGTTTATTGATTTTTACCTTAATCCAGGGCTCTTTGATGATAATTATGTCTAATTGAATTACTCTTTCTAAAAGTTTTTGCCAGGACCACTTGACCCGTAAAGATTTAAAACCAGCAAGCTGACCCGCGCCAGCGTCCTTAAGCACGCAATTTTGCAGTTCAAGTTGACCTTGAAAAATTGCAAGATGGAGCTTTTCAATGCTGATCTCACCGTTGATTTGCCGGTTAAGCCTGGTCTCAATTAGATTCAGAGCATGCGGGGTGTTTAAATAGAGCAGACCTGAACCAAGCAATATTAAACCCAGAACAAGGGCCATCCCAAAGCCAATGATAATTTTTTTAAATAAATTTTGCATATTTTAAATATTAAAACCAAGTTTCAAGATATCTTTTAATTATAGCAGCGCTATCAATAAAAGTATATCAGATAAAAATAATATATTGACTATCTTTGAGTTTTACCGATATAAAAAAAGTTTTCGTTAATTTGCAATATTAAAAAAATAGTCGGGATTTAATATTATGATTCAACTTATCAGAGGCTTTAAAGATATTTTGCCGGGAGAGGTAGAACTTTGGCAAAAAATTGAAGCTGTTGTTGCAGCCCTTTTTCAAGATTTCGGGTTTCATGAAATTCGTATCCCAATTATGGAAAAAACAGCTCTTTTTGCCAGAAGTATTGGTGAACATACCGATATTGTGGAAAAAGAGATGTATACCTTTCCGGATCGCAAGGGCGATTTAATAACTTTGCGGCCGGAGGCTACAGCTTCGGTGGTGCGAGCCTATATCCAGCATAAATTATACGCTAAAGAAGCAATTCAAAAGTTTTATACAATCGGCCCCATGTTCAGACGCGAAAGACCCCAAAAAGGAAGATATCGCCAGTTTTACCAGATTAATGCCGAGGTATTTGGAGTTGCCGCCCCTCAGATAGATGCTCAGCTTATTATTATGCTTAGCACGCTTTTGGATCGTCTTGAAGTTAAAAATACAACAGTGCATATCAACTCACTGGGATGTTTTGAATGCAGACCTGGATTTAAAGCAGCTTTAAAAGAATTTTTAGGCGAGTGCCAGGATCAGCTTTGCTTAGATTGTCTGCGCCGCATGGAAAAAAATCCATTAAGAGTGCTGGACTGCAAAGTGCCGGACTGCAAAAAAGCCATGGAAAAGGCTCCAGTCCTTTTAGATTATCTATGCAGCCCCTGTCAGGAGCATTTTAAGCAAGTCCAAAAGCTTTTGAATATTTTTAAAATTTCTTATATAATAAATCAATATCTGGTCAGAGGGCTTGATTATTATAACAGAACCACCTTTGAAATTCAAACCTCTGCCTTAGGCGCTCAAAGTGCTGTGGCTGGCGGCGGTCGTTATGATGGTCTTGTTAAAACACTGGGCGGATCTGATCAACCTGCAATTGGTTTTGCCATTGGGTTTGACCGGCTGGTGGAAATCATAAGGCAAAACTCTGAAATTCAAAAGGCCGGGCCGGATCTTTTTATAGCCGCACTGGGTGAAACCGCTAAAACCAAAGCCTTTGACTGGTTGATCAATTTTAATCTGGCTGGTTTGAAAACCGAAATGGAATTTAGCCAAAAAAGCTTAAAAACACAGATGAAACGCGCTAACCGGATTGGGGCCAAACAAGTTCTTATCATAGGTGAAAATGAACTTGCCCGGGAAAGGGTAATTCTGCGGGATATGAGCACTAAAGAGCAAATAATGATTCCCATCAGCAATCTGGTTGAACAGGTTTTAGCTCAATTTGGATTAAAAGGAGAAAATTAATTGACAGATATATTAGGTGAAATGAGAAAAACCCATCACTGTTGTGAGATAGGATCTGATGATATCGGCAAACAGGTTGTGCTCATGGGCTGGGTACAGCGTCGCCGTGACCATGGGGGAGTAATCTTTGTGGATTTACGTGATCGGCATGGGATAACCCAGGTGGTTTTTAATCCTGAAGAAAATCAGGCTATTCATGAAAAAGCCCATCTTATTCGCAGTGAATATGTGCTGGGAATTTTAGGCAAGGTTGCGCCAAGACCGGATGGAATGGTTAATACCAAATTAAAAACCGGTCAAATTGAGGTCATGGTTACGAAATTAAAGATATTAAATCCAGCCACTACACCTCCTTTTTTAATCGAAGACCAGGTGGATGCCTCGGAAAGTATTCGGCTTAAATACCGTTATCTGGATTTGCGACGGCCGGAAATGCAGCAAAATCTTATCCTGCGCCATAAAGCAACGGCTTCAGTACGTAATTATTTAAATAATCTCGATTTTCTGGATATTGAAACCCCTGTTTTAACCAAAAGCACACCTGAAGGGGCCAGAGATTATCTGGTGCCAAGCCGGGTTAATCCAGGACAATTTTACGCTTTGCCCCAGTCTCCTCAACTTTTCAAGCAGCTTTTGATGGTTGCTGGATTTGACAAATATTATCAGATTGTGCGCTGCTTTCGGGATGAAGATCTCAGAGCTGACCGGCAACCAGAGTTTACCCAGGTCGACCTTGAACTCTCATTTGTTGGTAAAAAAGAAATCATGGAGGTTGCCGAAGGCATGATGGCGGCAATTTTTAAAGATGTGCTGGACCTTGGTTTAACTCATCCTTTTGAGCAGATCACCCATACTGAGGCCATTGATCGTTTTGGTCTGGACAAGCCAGACACCCGTTTTGATCTGGAGCTGAAAGATGTTTCAGATATTGTCAAAGGCTCTGATTTTAAAGTATTTTCATCGGTGGTAAAAAAGGGTGGAATCGTAAAAACATTAAACGCCAAAGGATGCATTGGCTTTTCCCGCAAAGAGATTGACGATTTAACAAAATTCACAGCGATTTATAAAGCCAGGGGCCTTGCCTGGATAAAGGTAAAAGAGGATGCCTGGCAATCACCTATTGCCAAGTTTTTTTCTGATAACGAAAAAAAGCAACTTATTGAACGTATCAATATGGAACCTGGTGATCTGGTATTTTTTGTGGCAGACCAGCCCAAAATTACCAATGAGGCTCTGGGACATCTGCGAAATCATCTAGGGAAAAAACTTAACCTGATTGATAATGATCAATTTAATTTTCTTTGGGTCACTGATTTTCCCATGTTTGAATATGACGAGCTTGAAAAACGTTATCAGGCCCTGCACCATCCCTTTACCGCTCCATTTGAAAAGGATTATGCATTACTTAAAACTGATCCTCTATCCGTTAAATCACGGGCCTACGATCTTGTATTAAACGGGTTTGAGATAGGAGGCGGGAGTATCCGTATCCATCAGATTGATCTGCAAAAAAAAATATTCAGTGTCCTTGGAATGGAACCTGAAACCTATACTGATAAATTTGGTTTTTTGCTTTCAGCCCTGGAAAGTGGTGCCCCGCCCCATGGCGGAATCGCCTTTGGACTTGATAGACTGATAATGCTGCTTTGCCGATGCTCATCTATAAGGGATGTGATCCCTTTTCCCAAAACCCAAAAGGCAGCCTGTTTATTAACAAATGCGCCATCACCAACCAGTAAAGAACAACTTGATGAACTGATGATAAAAATTAAATCAATTATAACTGAATAATTAAGATAATTTTCTTGACAATCACAACCAATTTTAATACAAAACTATTTTTTCATCCCCAGTAGCTCAGTTGGCAGAGCGAGTGGCTGTTAACCACTAAGTCCGCGGT